>JAOTXR010000003.1 GCA_029862285.1 Gammaproteobacteria bacterium | reverse complement strand
CCACGGTCCACATAAGGTACCAACATCGTCGCCGAAAGAGCCAAACCGGTAAGGTACGCTGGCGGCGTCGAGCTGAAACCACTTGATGCGCTCACCATCAGCGTACACTTCCAGCCGGCCCTGATCATTGACGGCCAGTGACAGCAGCGGGTCGCGAGCGGCGACGCGATGAATGGTGCGATACAGGTGCGAGGCGTACCAGCGTAATTCGTCTTTAAATAAGTCTTCAGGTACGTTTTCGATATTGCCGTTGCGCCGTTGGCGCCAACTCCTGTCGCCATCGATCACCCGAACCAGATGCAACCCCGGCGCTGTCGTCTCGATGCGAAATCGTGGCTGCTCGAAATCCATTGTGATCACCGCGTAAACTTCGGTTGGCGGCCCTGCCCGATTCTGCTGCGAACCATTGATGGTATTGCGCACTTGCGCCCAGGCATCTCTGCCACCGATGGCCGCGAGCATTTTTTCCGCCATGATATCGGCTGCTTCCACATCCTTTGCGTTGGCGGAGCAGCCATTGGCGCAGACAGCAAGCAACAGCCACAGCCAGATTTTCCACTTCATCGTCGGCGCTCCACAGTTACGTATAATAAGGAGTCTGACCCCTTTTTTTCACTGCACTCCACAACAAAGACAACGTCGAGAGCAATACATAACTGTCCCCCAATTATTCTCTGTCTAATCGGTTTCCAGCGGCAGCGCGGGGTCGGCGGCCCATTCCTGGAGGGAGGCGGTGTACACGGCGATGTTGGTGAAGCCAAGCCGGTGCAGCGCGAAGGCGTCGGCCGATGCCGCGATCCCGCCGCCGCAATAGGTGATCGTACGGGCATCGCGATCGCCGCCCATTATCATGGCCAGCTCGTCATCGGAGCGGAACCGGCCTGTTTCATCGAACAGTTCCGTGGTTGGCAGGTTCGTCGCGCCCGGGATATGACCGGGCCGGGCGTACATCGACATCTCACCGCGGTAGTGGGCCTCGTTCATCGCGTCGATCAGCTTGACGCTGCCATCCCCGAGCGAGGCATGCACCTCACCGCGGTCGGCAATCAATTCCGGCCGAAGCCTGATACTGAGCTGTTTTGCGGACCGATTGGCCGGCTCGGTCGACAACGGGTGACCGGCACCGGTCCAGGCGGTGAGCGCGCCATCGAGCAAAGCGGCATTGTCGAAGCCGATCCAGCGCAGCATCCACCAGACCCGCGATGCCCAGACACCGTTGTAGTTGTCGTAAAGCACGACCCGGGTATCGTTGCCGACCCCGAGCGCGCCCATCGCGGCGGCGAACTGCGCCGGTGTCGGCATCGCAAAGTCCAGCGGGCTGTCGCCATCGGCCAGCGCACCTTTTAGATCGGCAAATCCTGCGCCAGGTATGTGGCCTTTTTCGTAACCGGAACGGCCGCTGATGGTCTGCACCGTACCGTCTTCGTTCGGCTGCACGATAACCGTGCAATCGATCACGACCAGGTCCGAGTCATCGAGATGCTGGCTCAGCCACTCGGCGCTGACCAGCGTGTCCATTGTGTCCATTGTGTCCGTTATGTCGGCGCCGGGTTGCTGGACCGGCCGGTCACATGCGGCTAAAGCAAGCGAGACCACCAATCCGATGAACAGTGGGGCTCTTGTGCGTGAGATCGATTTCACGTGACAACTCTCCAGAATGACTCATTACATTATAGCGGCCACGCGTCGGTAAAAGGGGGCAGTGACCCAAACCTGGAGAGGTTAGGGTCACTGTCCCCTGACGAAAAAACCCCGCCACGGGACGGGGTTTTTCCAGATCAAATCGCTGACTAAATCAGCCGGTCTTGCGACGCAGAAGGCCGGCCAGGCCGATCAGCCCCGACCCGAACAGCCATACCGCAGCGGGAATGGGGACTGCTGTGAGGGCCTGATAGTCACCGAATAATGGGCCCGTCTGATAGAGATTGATCGTGCCATCGCCACCGCAGCAGCCGATTGGATCATTAATCCCCCGGGGGTAGGCTCGTGACTGAGGCCTGCGAAGAGACCATTCTCAAGATCAGGTACCGGGCACCGTCTGGCAAAGGCGCCAGAGTACTTTTCCGAAGAAAGTCGTCTGACCCCTTTTGCATGACACCTTTTACATCGGGTCTCACATAGGCGATTCCCAGCCTAGTTGGTGAAGCCCGGCGACATCGCTGCGAATCACCCCGGCAAACGGTTCGACCCGGTAAAGACGATCGACGTAAGCCGCCAGTTCCGGAGCAACGCCCTGATCGATCGCGCGGCCTGTGTGGTAGAGCAACAGCAATACACTACCAACGGTGATATCAGCCAGGGTCAGGCTGTCGCCGACCAGAAACTGCTGGCCCTTGATCTGCGATTCCAGATAGGCCGAGACGACGGGTATTTCCTCGTTGAGCGCCTTGTCGATGTCGGACTGCGATGCCGGGCGCTTGAATACCCGTTCCGCTAACACTTCTTCGGCGAACAGATGTCCGCCAAAGATCGGTATCAGATTTGAGTCGGCATACTCTTCGAACCAGAGTGCGCGGGCAAAACTGTGCGGTGATTCAGGTAACAGCGCAGGGCCCGGATAAAAGCGCTCAAGGTACTGAATTATCACCGAGGAATCGCTGAAGGCGCCATGCTCATCACGCCAGGCCGGAATCTTGCCCAGCGGACTGGCCTCGCGAAAACCAGGATCGTCATTCCGCGGTGGCAGTTGTAAATGCTCATAGTCAATCCCCTTGTGCGCCAGTACCAGGCAGGTCTTGCGCACATAAGGCGAGAGAAAAATGCCATACAAAATCGGCTTGGTCATCGTTGGTTGTCCTTAGTCTGTTGGGGACAGTGACCATAACTCAAGCAAACGCCCAATGCGGGGATTTTGCGGGGATCAGTGATGCACGGTTGTGCACCGTGAGGCACTAACAGCAACGGGCGCCCCGGTGACTCATTGAAAATCAAGGCCGGAAACGTCGAACCGTGCGACTGAAAACCCGCGTGTCGGTGGTTCGATTCCGTGCTGTACAGGATGTGCGAATGCTGCGGAGGCCATGGATGGCCGAGAGCAGCTGCTGTACAGGATGTGCGAATGCTGCGGAGGCCATGGATGGCCGAGAGGCGCCCCCTGGCCACCATCTCAGCCCGGTCCATGCCGAGACCAAAACACGGGATAGGCCCCGCCGATTCAGGCGGGAACGAGTTTCGTGGTTCGTTTAGACTCCGCGGCATGGCCAGCCTGATCGTCTACTACGCCCACCCGGGGCATAAGTTCTCACACGTCAACCAGCATATGGCGCGCGCTGCCGGTGCGATAGACGGCATCACTTTCGTCGATCTGTATCGCGACTATCCGCGCTTCGACATCGACGTCAACGTGGAGCAGAAGCGCTTGCTGGAGCACGATGTCGTATTGTTCCAGTTCCCGTTGTTCTGGTATTCCACGCCGTCGATCATTAAGGAGTGGGAGGACCTCGTGCTCGAACATGGCTTCGCTTACGGTTCGAGCGGAGACAAGCTTGCAGGCAAACAAATGATGCTGGCGGTGACGGGGGCCGGACCCGCGGAGGCCTATACTCACGACGGCTTCCAGCAATACCCGCTACGCACGTTTCTCACGCCACTCGAACAGACCGCACGGCTTTGCGGGATGCACTTTTCCGCACCGTATGTGCTGTACGAGTCGCTGCGGGCGCCCGCCGCTGGACTGGTCGAACCGCACGTCGGCGGTTATCGGCAGCTGCTGGAGGCCATCCGCGACGATCGTTACGACTTCGATGCGGCTAACAGAATGGATGTCGTTCATTTCGACGGATTGCCCATCGGGACGGGGAGCTGACCATGGACGAATTCCTGTTACTGGCCTTCTTGTTCCTCGTTGCGGGTGTCATCGCAGTGCCGATCGCATCGCAGCTCGGGTTGGGCTCGGTGTTGGGATACCTGATCGCCGGCATCGCAATCAGTCCGCTCCTGCAGCAACTCCACGTCGACGTGGTCAGCGTTCAGCACTTCGCCGAGTTTGGCGTCGTTATGATGCTGTTCCTTGTCGGTCTCGAACTCGAGCCGCGCATGCTCTGGTCCATGCGGGACAGGCTGCTCGGGCTCGGTGGCTTGCAGGTCGCCGTCACCGCAGCAGCTATCACGGGCATAGCAATGCTGCTGGGACAACCGTGGTCGATTGCACTTGCGGTCGGGCTGGTCCTGTCGCTGTCCTCGACCGCGATTGTTCTGCAGACGTTAAATGAAAAAGGCCTGATGAAGAGCGACGGCGGCCAGTCCAGCTTCTCGGTATTGCTGTTCCAGGATATCGCCGTTATCCCGATGCTCGCGTTCATTCCTCTGCTTGCGATGCCAGAGCTTGTCGACGTTGCTGCCACGGCCGCGCATAACGGCGGTGTGTCGGATCACGCCAGCCTCAGCCTGGTGGATCGGCTCAACGGGTGGCAGAGGGCGCTGGTAACTGCCGGCGCGATCGGGTTGGTCGTGGTCGGCGGCAGCTACCTGACGCGACCGGTCTTTCGGTTCATCGCAATGGCTCGCCTGCGTGAGCTGTTCACGGCATTCGCGCTGCTGCTGATCATCGGCATCGCGCTGCTGATGATTGTTGTCGGCCTGTCGCCGGCCCTGGGCACCTTTCTTGCCGGCGTCGTCCTCGCCAACAGCGAGTATCGCCACGAACTCGAGAGTGACATCGACCCATTCAAGGGGCTGCTCCTCGGCCTGTTCTTTATTACCGTTGGTGCTGCGATCCGCTTCGACCTGTTAGTTGAAAATCTCGCCGGTGTCGTCGCGATGACTCTCGGCCTGATAGGCCTCAAAGCAGCTGTCCTTTATGCGTTGAGCAGGGCCTTCGGTATCGGCGGCGCCCATCGTTGGCTGTTCACGCTCGGGCTCGCCCAGGCTGGCGAATTCGGATTCGTCCTGCTTTCGTTTACGGTGGCGAACACTGTTATTCCGGTAGCGCTTGCCGATCAGTTGTTGCTGGTCGTCACACTGTCCATGCTTTTGACGCCGCTCCTGTTCCTCATGTACGACAAGATGTTCGCACCGCGCTTTGTCGCAACCCAGAACCGGGAAGCCGATGCAATAGACGAAAAGGGCGGAGTGATCGTCGCCGGTCACGGACGCTTCGGCGGCATCGTCAATCGCATATTGTTGTCCGCAGGGTTCAAGACTGTAGTGCTGGATTACCAGTCAGAACATCTCGAAAGGCTGCGAGCGTTCGGTATCAGAGTCTATTTCGGCGATGCGATGCGGCCAGACCTGTTGCACGCGGCCGGTATCGAAGAAGCAAAGATGCTGGTTATCGCCATCGACGAGCGTGAAAGCGCAACGGAGCTGGTGCGATATGTGACCGAGAACCATCCGCACGTCTACATCGTCGTACGCGCCATGGATCGTCATCATGTCTACGAACTCTGGAACGCTGGCGCGCGGGACATCATCCGCGAAACATTCGACAGCTCGCTGCGCGCAGGGCGCTCGGCGCTGCAGGCGCTTGGTGTCCACCCCTACGACGCCGAGCGCCAGGTGAAGGGTTTCGTGCTGAATGACCGGGAGCAGATGCTTGAACTTGCGTCCGTATACGACCCGGATATACCGGCGCATGAAAATGTCGAGTACGTCGAGAAGACGAAGAAGTTCCTCGAACGTTATGAACAAACCATGCAAGGGAACAGCGCGGCATTTGGCAGCCGTCTCGACCGCGGCTGGGTACCACCGTCGCTCGACGACCCCGAAACAGAGCCGGCCACCGAGGCGGCACAGCAGAAAGAACACCGGGGACAGTGACCCTAATTGGCTTAATTAAGGTCACTGTCCCCTGTTGGTGAGCGTGCCAAACAAGATCGCGAACGCGGCGAGGCACCAGACGATGACTGCGCCAGCCGGTAAGTCCAGGCGGGTGGACAGAATGAGTCCGGACAAATAACCGACTGTTCCGATGCCGTATGCAGAAACCAACCCGATGCTGCGAGCTTTCATTTTTCGTGTCGCAAGTGCCGGAATAATCAGGCTGGCGAATACAAGATAAACGCCGACCAGTTGCATCGATGCGGTTACGGCGAAGGCAAAAAGGGCATAGAAACCCAGTCCGCGCGTTTGTTCGCGTAACAGATACCACAAGGCAAGAATAACTGCACTGATTATCGCGATTGGCAGCAGACCTTCGAACGTAACCCACAGGATTTGTCCGACCAGCAATTCTTTCAAATGCTCACCGCCGTGGGGGTTGCCGGCGAGGACAAGAATCCCGGCAGTGGCCGCGAGAATGAAACAAACGCCGATGAGTGCTTCCTGTATCTCCGGCCAGCGTTTGTCTGTCCAGTTGAGTATTACTGCTGCGACAAGCGCGGCAGAAACAGCGGCGATCTGAACCATCCAGCCATTCTGTTCCCATCCCATGCGGTCAGCAGCGATCACCCCGAGTCCCGCAACCTGTGCAATGGCAAGGTCAATAAAAATAATTCCGCGTCGCAAGACTTCGGCACCCAGGGGAACGTGTGTGACGAGTACCAGCAAGCCCGCCAGGAACGCCGGGCCGATGATACTTATTTCAACGGCGTTCATCGTTTGCTTCCTCGAGGGCCGCAAGGGTCATATCGAATAACTCGAACAAATCGACCGGACCGTCCGTTTCGTTGACGGTGTAGGGCAGGCGAAGCAATCGTATATCGAGGCGTTCCGTCAGCCACAACGACGGCTTTTCATTGGCATAGGGTGCCCGAACGACGGCAGCCGGCGGATTTGGAGATAGCAGTTCGATAAGACTGACGAGGTGTGAGGCGCTGGGCGGAATACCGGGCTTGCGCTCCAGTGTTGCAACAATATCCAGATCCAGCCAGTCAGCCAGATAACTGAAAGCCCGGTGGTGAGAAACCAGTCGCAGTCCGTTTAAGATCTCGCCGCGCTGCTCCCAGCTCATGGTTGCTGTTTCCCATCGGGACTGGAAACTCTGCAGGCGGTCGGAGTAGTTGTTTTGATTGACGGAGTCCAGTTGGCTCAAGCGCTGTGCCAGTTTTTTTGCTATGCGTGCGATGTTGTTCGGGTTCAGATGTATATGCGGATTGCCCTGGGGATGAACGTCGCCTTGAGATCGATCGACTGACGCTGGTATCTCGAGCTTGCGGACGTAGTTTGCCGCCATGAAATGGCCCGAACGGCCCGGCTGTATAGTCGGATTGCCCGCGCGTCGCAGCAACAATGGCAGCCAGCCGATTTCGAGGTTGGCGCCGGTGCAGATCAACAAGTCCGCGCGCCTGGTCGCGGCGATCAGGCTGGGTCTCGCCTGTAGCCGGTGAGGATCCTGCAGCGCCGTCGTCGCGACCGTTATGTTGGCGTTTTCGCCTGCCAACTCTTTTACAAGCGAAGCCCACTCCGGTTCACAGACGAAGACTTCCAGCGCACCCGAGTTCAGTGGCGCCATCAGCAGTAACAGTAATGCTATCAGTCTGTTCATTTTTGCGGCCCTAGAATTCGTGGACGCCATGAGCGCCCAGGCTCATGATGTACTGCAAAAGGAACTGGTTGTCGCTGGCGTCGAGAACGCGGTCGTCGATGTACTGGGCGCGGAGAAGACTGTATTCACTGAGTGACCACTCGATCATGAGGCTGTTCCTTTCAGAACTTCGACCCGGGTCCTCGAGAATAGTGTCGGTAAACAACGAACCGTTGTCTGCATCTACTTCATCGTGCCGGAAACCCGTGCGCCAGCCCTGCCGAAATTGCCAGATCCCCTGCAGGTACCAGCCGTTCTGGTCTCCGCCGTATGGTAGTCCCGCGAAGATGCCGTCTTCTGTCCGGTTGAAGTATTCGCCCTGGAGTTTGAAGTTCTGCACAGTCGAATTGCCCCCAGGTGCCCACTTCCACACGAAATCGAGTCCGACCAGGTCGCTGTCGCCGGTGAAGACCTCGGCAGGAGGCCCGCCGATGTCGACGCCGCCTCTGTCCACGACATCGGCTGACACGTACGACAGCCCCAACTGCCAGCTATGGCTCACCCCGGCATCGCCACCGGCTTTGGCGAAGAAAGTCCTCGCATCCGGCGATGTGCGGCTGCGGCCAGTCGAGGGAAAACTGTTGCCCCAGTTCTGCTCGGCGCCGAATTCGAGAAATAGTGGCGTTGGAGCAATCCACCGGAGTTGCAGGCCATCAGGTATGTACTGGCCACCGAAAAAAGCCTGGTAGGGTAATGGCCGATCGCCAAAGTCGTCCGCATGGCGGTGAAATTTGTTCAGGTAGCCGGCCCCGGAAAAATACCTTCCAGCAAGCAGTGACAGTCCGTTTGGCAATCCGGTGGTCTGGATCCAGGCCTCTTCGGCAGCGACTTCTGTCTCTCCGGCTTCGTCCTCGAGGGCCAGCGTCAGATTGCCGAAAAAATGAGTGTCGATGTTCGCATTCATATTGAGTTCGGATTCGCCGAGTGAAAATCCCGAACTGCCGGGACCCAGTTCGCCACCGGGGATAAACCCCGGAACGGCCTCCCAGCCGGGGTCGACATTCGCGTATCGGCCCACGAGCACAACACCGATTGCCGGATTGTAGATATTGGGAGCCGACGCACCGGCGGTCGCGTCTGTGGCAGCCTGCTCCGCAATTTCAACTGCATCGTCTGCGTCACGGCTTGCCGTAACCACCGATCGCTCCGCGCGATCGAGCCGGCTCTCCAGTTCCTCGATGCGATTCTCATAGTCGTTCTTCATTTCGACCAGCATTTGTCGCAGGTCCGCAACTTCCGCCGACAAGTCCTGTGCATTTAGCGTTGCATTGGATGCAAAAAATAATGCAATCGCCAGGGTTAATCTTATCCTGTACATGATTCTTCACCGCTCGTACTGAGGTCCCGGCACTCGACGCGACCCGGCCCGAACTCTGTTGGGCCAAACTCACGTGGTCGCCGATCAACCGAAAAATTTATTGCCCGAAGGCGTCGGTATTTCCCTGGAGAGGCGCCGGGGGTGCCCGCTGGCGGGCGAGTGGAGGGTGAATGCCGTCTGGCGCAGGCATCGCAATAATGCTGACGCCGCCATTGTGGTGTCGAAACTCGATATTTAACGCCGAAGCGATATGTGCCGAGCCTAATGACTGTCCGGCCAGACAGATCGAACAGACCTGGGCTTGTGTGCTGCCGGAATCGTGCTCGTTTGCGTATGCATGTGCAAGCGCCCCTGTTTGCGTGGCCAGGAAGATGATAGTAAGCAGCACACCCGGACTTCGCTTGTATAACTGTCGCACGCTGACCATAGCCGGGAATACTAACACTTCGCAGACGGCGCGCCCGGTTTCCTGATGAACACCGGGGACAGTGACCCTAATTGGGTTAATTAAGGTCACTGTCCCCCAATTGTCCCCCAATTAATGCCCGGGCAGTTGTAGAAGCCATCGAAACCAGCGTATAAAAAACAGGTGGCAAATCCAAAATTGGAAAAAATCGGTATTTTTGTCGATGTGCAGAATATTTATTACACCTGCCGTCAGGCCTATGAAGCCAATTTCGATTACAACAAATTCTGGGCAGAGGCCACCCGTGCCCGTGTAGTGATTTGTGCCAACGCCTACGCCACTGATCGCGGCGATGAAAAACAAATGCAGTTCCAGAATATTCTTCGCGGTATCGGCTTCACCGTGAAATTGAAACCGATGTTAAAACGGCTCGACGGCACCGCGAAAGCCGATTGGGATGTCGGCATTGCTCTTGATGTTTTCGAGGAAGCGCAACGCTGCGACACGATCGTTCTGGTGTCCGGCGATGGCGACTTTGACATTCTCCTCGAGAGAATCAAACAGCGATTCAATACCAGATCGGAAGTCTATGGCGTTGCGCAACTGACCTCCAATCAGCTAATCAGTGCAGCCGACAAATTCTTTCCGATTGACGACCGGCTACTATTGTTACGGGGACAGTGACCTTAATTGGCTTAATTAAGGTCACTGTCCCCAGCTTGCAGGGCCCGACTACTCGCGTGTTTTCGCCCGGCTGGCCGACGGCGGCCGAGTTGACGGCAAAAACAGGGTTCCGCTGCCACCCTTCGGCTGCAAAGTCGCCGGCAAGGTCTCGTTGACCAACCAGTACGGAAGCAGGTTGCCGTAATATGGATTGTCCGCGCCCGGTACACCGCTCGTGCCGCCGGCCCAGATCGAGTCGGCGTCGCTACGAGAGTGCAGGAACGCCGACATGCTTCTTGGCTCCCCACTGAATCTTCGTACGGGTCCACCACCGAACATGAATTCGTTGAAGCTATCGGCGCGCGCACTGTGCGATGAGGCGTCGACGACATTGAATCCACCGTCCGTGGGATATCCGGGCAGGCCCGCCACAGGCTGCGGGAACACATCAGCCGGCTGCGCCGGCAGGCTCGCGCCGTCAATGAACGGATGATCCAGTACTATGCGGTGCAACTTGCCCCAGCGATAGTCTTCCTGATTGACGGAGTTGCCGAAGGCCGGGCTAAACTCGTCGTCGGCAAGTAAATCGAGTGCAGCCCGCAGCGACGCGAGCAGCTTGTAGTCGCGTTGATCGGCGGCATCGTCGAGTCCCTGCACCGCAAAGAAATCGATTACGCCGCTGCCGCCGTTAGTGCGTAACAGATGTTGCATTGCCGTCATTGCCATGGTGCTGCCGGGTGTGGGCAGTCCGGCGAGTGGTTCATCGACAATTCGTCGTACTGCCTGGCCACGCCAGACGCTGTAGATTGTTGCTGCAACACTGTTGTCGACTTCCGTCTGGCCGGGTTCGGGGAGTTCCGCCCAATCCGTGACTACTGGATCACCGGCATCGTAGCCGGTCTGGATTCCGGTCGGGGTAGTGAAGTTCCAACCGGCCAGCCGGGCGCCTGCTTCGGCGATTCCCGGGTCGGCGGCGAAAGCCGCAAGCATTTGCGGCGCATCGTCGCGCTGCGCGTTTTCGTAGGCGGCCAAGATGTACGGTACGAAGAACCGCGCATCCAGAAGCGAGACATCGGCCTGGATGTTCTTTAGATCCTGCAGGCTAAGCTCGCCCTGGTTGTCGGCGTAGTCGCGAACCCGGTTGGTGATCGTGCCTGCGCGGAAGCCGCCGGCGTAGCCGGGGTTGAGATAATAGATACCGGGCGCATCCAGACGCCCCTGGTTCAACGGGTCATTATCCAGCGTCGTGCCCGCCGGATCGTTGTTGGCATTGACGAACCAGCCCTCGGAAGGATTGATCGTATGCGGCAGCTCGTCCTGGCGCAGGATCTCGTACGGTATTGCCTGGCCGGGCTGAGGATTCTCTACTGGCAGCCACTCGTGCGCACCGCTGGTGCCGTCGCGGATGAACCATGGTGGTACCGGGACCCCGGGCGCGAAAAAGTCCACCAGACTACCGGGCGCTACGGTGCCCTGGTTCAGGTCGGCACGTATCGGCATCTCTGCACTGGAGAAATAGGCAACATTGCCGTCGACGTCGGCGTAGATCCAGTTCTGCGAGCCGAAATCGAACAGTGCCAGGCCCTCGCGAAACTCATCGAGGTTGCGTGCCTCGCTCCAGATCCGAAATGTATCGAGCTCGCGTGTGGCGCTGAATCCTGTGTACTGGATGCTCAGCGCCGGGACGACAGCGTTCGGCGCGGGTGTCCCGAGAATCTGGATAATCGGACCGTTATTGCGTCTCGGCACGACAATCGTCGCGGCGGGTGTCTGGTCATTTGGTGGGATCTCAAGAAGCGAGCCGGTACCGATGTTGACAAAGAAGCGTTCGGGCACGATTTCCACCGGTTCCATTTCACCCTGGAAAATCGTTGCAGCGGGTTGAACGTTCTCGTCGAACACCAGCAGCTCCACAAAGGTATCGGTTACGTCCATTGGATTGGTGGTTGCACCCCACTGGATGTACCTGTTGCGGCCCAACACGACCGCAGGTGCACCGGGAAAGCTGCTGCCGAACACAGCTATGCCGGGTGCTGCCAGCCCGATCGGGTAGAAAGTCGATGGCGTATTCAACGACAGGTGTGGGTCGTTGGCGATTATCGGGCGGCCGTTTGCGCCGAGCGCTTCGGTAACGCCCCATTCGTTAGAACCGAGCGTACCGTCCGCGTCGAGTATGTTGCGAATAAATTCCGAGCGTCGCAGGCGCTCGCCCGCCGCGGACGCAAGCGCCGCCAGCGTCGGGGTGCCGGCCCCATGGCGCAGCAACGGTACGGGATCGCGCTCGCTTTCCGCATTCACCGGCAGGCCGGGGCAGGCTTCCGCGTCTGCCGGACCGGTTAGCGCTGCGAACGGAAATGCGCCGGTTGCATCCGGGACTGTCGAGGCGCAGTCGAATGGTTGCGAGCGAAAAACATCCTGGGCAAAGACAGTCGCGCCCTCGGGCCCCAGTGCTTCCAGGTAGGCGGCAAGGTTTTCGGTAAGACCCGTATCCAGGTCGAACGAAAGACTGAAAGCAATGGCTTTGCCGATGACGATGCTGTCGACGATATTCCATGGCCTGAAGTCTTCCCGGTCGGGCCAGCCAATAGCGGCATACTCGGGTGGCAGACCCGGCCCGTGCATCACCCAATCGTTGACGCCGCGTGTATAGGCCTCCAGCGCGTTGATAGTTCCTTTGGACAATACTGCTACGGAGCGTTCGGCAGCGCGTCGCAAGCCGAGTGTTCTCGTTTCGATATCACCGGGCAGCAGCGGCGGGCCGAATAATTCCGCCAGCGTGCCGCTGGGCTGACGCCGGGTCAGGTCCATCTGGAACAGTCGGTCGCTGGCATGGACCCAACCTTGCAGGTAGTAGAGGTCTGTCTGGTTGCGCGCCTGAATGTGGGTAATACCCTGATCGTCGCGCCGGACCTTGGCCAGGTCTTCCAGCCCAGGCAGCGAGATCTCGTCGGCCGGCACAGCCGTGCCTGCGCAGCATGCCAGGATGATGGCCACAGAAATAATTTTTTGTTTGAACATGATGTTCCCCCGCTAAAGCCAGGGCCGGCCGCGGGGCGGGCCCTGTACTGAGGCTAGCAAAGACACGGGGGTCAAGTCTGCCCATTTTGCATTTTTGGCTGGCCCTTGGGCCAGCCGAAAATGCAAAATGGGCAGACTTGACCCCCATGTTTGAAAGAGATTTTGGGCCAGCCGAAAATGCAAAATGGGCAGACTTGACCCCCATGTTTGGCTGAGCCGAAAGAGATTTTGGGCCAGCCGAAAATGCAAAATGGGCAGACTTGACCCCCATGTGACTAGGTCACTGTCCCCTATTTATTGTCAAATCGAACTGAATGTCAGATCTTGTGGATGCTCGCACCGGTGTGAGGCGGCGCACAGTTCACCGCCGGGCAAAGTTTTAATCTGGTTATCTGACCAAAGCTCCAGGCAAGCGCTGTGCAGATGACCGCACCGGCAAATTTGAAGGGATCGCTGCTCAACCAGCTCAAACGCTGGATGATCCTACTGCTTGTGGTTCTGCAGGCACTGACAGTCATTTCAATCCTCTTCTTTTCCAGTCTTGCGAATGAATCGGCTTTGCTGTCTCAGGCACAGAAGATCCTTAACGGCGCGACCAAGGAATCGATACGCACGACCGAAGCATTTCTCGACCACGCCTATCACGAGGTGTCGCTAACGTCGCAGTTATTCGCCAGTGACGTACTGGACACCACCGACATCGACAGGATAGAGAGCTATTTTCTTAACCAGCTCGATCAAAACGAAGCCTTTGCCGGCATCTATCTCGGCACTACGACCGGCGACTTCTTGTACGTATCACGCGACGCTACCGGCGAACGCGGGGCGTTTCGCGTCAAGCATGTCATGGTGCTCGATGAAATAGCCCGCACCACGCTATGGTGGCGCGACGATAGCAGCGATCGACTGGCGATGACCCCTGACCCGGCGGATCGTTTCGATCCCCGCATCCGTCCGTGGTTCCAGGATGCGCTGGCCGCTGATGATTTCATCTGGACCGACCCCTATATTTTCTTTACCGCGCAAAGCCTGGGCATCACGGCCGCACACCCGGTGCGTGACGCCGCTGGTAATCGCATCGGTGTTATTGGCGTGGACCTGGATCTCCAGGCACTCGCAGGTTTCCTGGCGGAGCTGGATATCAGCGAATCCGGCTCGGCTTTCATCACTAACAATGAGGGCTTGTTGCTGGCCACGCCAACCATGCTTGGCCGTCCGACTCACGATCTGGCCTTGTTGTCGATCGACGCCATGGCAGATCCCATTAGCCGCAAGGTGCTCGAAACCATCCGCACGGCCAGCCGCTCGACCGACAAGAGAAATGCGGCCGGCTTCACCGTCGGCAAGACGCGCTACATTTCTGATTCGATGCCACTGCAGCTGGCCGATGGTGAACAATGGCTGATTGGTACGTATGCGCCACGCAGCGATTTCCTCAGCGATATCCGAGAAGGCGACCAGCGCAACATCTTTCTTGCTGTCGGCATCCTGCTCATTGCCCTGTTAATCGGGGTGCTATTGGCCACTACCGCATGGACGCCGCTGGAGTTGCTGCACTTTCAGGCAAACCGCGATCAGCTGACCCGGATTTTCAACCGTCATTATCTAATGAAGTTTGGCAAGCGTCTGTTCAATGACGCCATTGCGCAGGACGAGACCCTGTCCGCCGCCATCGTTGATCTGGATCACTTCAAACAGATCAACGACACCTTCGGTCATGCAGCGGGTGACGCGGTGATCAAGGAAATGGCACAACGACTACAGAATGCCTCGCGGGCGCACGACCTTGTTGCCCGCTATGGCGGCGAAGAATTCGTGATGCTGCTGCCAACGGCCGACTCCGCTACCGCACAAACTGTTTTGGAGCGCGCCAGAGACGACCTGAAGGAAAACCCGATCGAGTTTCACAACCGGCAAATCCCGGTGACTTTCAGCGCCGGCATCTGCGAGATGAGCGACGCGCTAAACAGCATGGAGCCGGTACTGAATACAGCCGACCGGGCCCTGTACCGCGCCAAGAGCGAAGGTCGCGATCGCATCGTCGTTGCAACACTGCCACGCCGGGAGGTTACTCCTGAGGAAACGGAAGCGGCCCCGGTACCGCATGACGTGCCACTACCCAACACCTTCGCATAAATCATTTGGCAACACGAAAAAGGGGTCAGAGTACGTTCCGGCAAGAAACGTACTCTGCCCCCTTTGTTGTCTGTTACTTAGTCGTCACTTGGTTCGTCGCCGCAATGCCAGGCGATAAAGCGCCACTTCTTGCCATCTTTGGCTAGTACGTCGGTGCAGCGTCCGTGGGTGGTTGCGCGTTCTCCGTCTTTGTCTTCACTGGCATTGGAATAATAGTAGTGTGCGACAGCCGTGGAGTCGTGCACGACGATGGCTGCCGGACTGTATTCTGATACATGGTTTTTAGAGTTTGGAAACTGATAGGCATCCCAGCGTTTCACGCTGTCACGCCCACGCGGCATTGGAAAAGTCGGGCCCCAGACCATCGCATCGCTAAACACCCACTTTTGCGACCAGTTGGCGTCCTGCGCATCGATGTCTTTGTAAGACTCCAGCACTGTGTCCCAGACTTCCAATTGTGCCTTGGACCAGGTTTGTGCGGCGGCTGGCCCGGTCAGGATCGCCATCAGGCCCAGCACCGATAACAGTGTTCTTTTCGTCGTCATAGAGTTCCCCTTGTGATAAGTCAGGGAAGTATAGTCTACGTACCGATAATACGGGCGGAAAAACTGATCCAAATGACTTCTACGCAGTCGAGCCGGCGGTTTCCTTTCAGAAAAACGGAGCCGGACCGCAACACTCTCAGGTGACCGTATGGAACGGCAAAATTCGTATACTGTGCGTGGCGCGGGGTCACGAATAATGCCGCCATCGTTGGGGAACGCGAGGAGTCTGGTCAAATGTACATACCGAGAAAATGGGTGCGAGCGTCGGGGACTGGCCAGATGCCTGATGGTCGTCAATTCCCGACTTCTGCATGGGGTTGGGGAGACGATGAACGTACAGCAAGTCGTAAAGCCAAAAGGCGTTTGCAGAATCTGCTGGAAAGACTGCGTCGCGGCGAACCGTTTCCAGAAAAGTACAGTTACGACGATCGCCCGGTAAGAGAAGAGATTCTTGAAGTGATCGGGGCAAACGCAGACAAGCCGGATGCAGTTGTGACACGAAACCGTCACGGCGTGCAGGTACTCAATACGGCCCGGATGTTGTTTCTGGATATCGACTTGCCGCCGTCCACCGGGTTTCAACGATTGCTCGCCAAGTTCGGATTGGGACGCGATATGTCGGAGGAGGGCGTGTTGACCCGGTTGAGAGATACTCTGCAGCAGTACTCGCGCGCCACCTTCAGAATCTACCGCACTGCCGCGGGGCTCCGCGTGATGTCGGTAGATCGTGAATTCGAGCCCGGCGGCCGCGAAGCAGCCGAGCTGATGGAAACAACCCATACCGACCCGGCATTCATAAAGCTCTGTGCAGTACAAGAGAGCTTTCGGGCGCGTCTTACACCAAAACCCTGGCGTTGTAACAGCTCATCTCCACCGGTTGAGTATCCTCGCGACGATGGCGATAGTCGGCGGCAGTTTGCGTCGTGGTTAGGCGAATACGAGAAAGCCTGCAGCGGTTACGCAACCTGTAGCTACCTGGAAACCGTAGGCAACGGCAGACCTGCGAGTTTCGCCCGAGCTTCCATCGAGCTGCACGATCGCATCACACGATGCACCGACTCACTTCCGTTAGCCTGACCATGCAGCCCCGTCGCGCGCCAATTGCGCGCGATCAGGCACTTGCAACAACGGGGCGGATTTTCAGTCGAGAAAATTCCTGCATGAGACTTTGGTTTTTTGATCAAATATCCGTTGTCGGTGGGCAATTTCCACCCAGGCTATGGAACCGATTGACGCCGCTCTCATGAAATATTCAGGCTAGGCCGCCGGTCTCAGAACGCCAACGAAGTCGGCCTCGCGCAGCTTCGCGTTGGCAGCGGCCAGCCTCGCGACAGGAACCCGCGGACCCGAGCAGGAGACGTAATTCAAGCCGGTGTGATGGCAGAATCGTATCGAACCCGGATAGCCGCCTTGCTCACCGCAGATGCCGATCTTCAGATCTTCGCGAACTTCCCGGCCGTTCTGCACCGCCATCTCGATCAGCTGGCCGACGCCCTGGATGTCGAGCACCTCGAACGGGTTGTCCTGCAGGATCCCCGATTCGTTGTACATCGGCAGGAACTTGTTTTCCGCATCCTCGCGGGAGAACGAGAAAACCGCCTGAGTGAGATCATTGGTGCCGAACGAGAAGAACTCGACGTCTGTCGCCAGCTGTCGTGCCCGCGTGCATGCGCGCACCGTCTCGATCATCGTGCCGAACTTGAAATGTAACGCCTTACCAAAGTCTCTTTGCACCTCATCTTTCAGTCGCTCGACCGTGCGCCTCACGTGCGCCAGCTCCTGCGATGTAATCACCTGCGGAACCATGATCTCGGGTTGTACTTCTATGCCTAGCCGGGTGCATTCCGCCGCCGCCTCGAGTATCGCGCGAATCTGCATCGCGTAAATCTCTGGATAGGTGATCCCGAGACGTACACCGCGATGACCAAGCATCGGGTTCGTTTCCTGAAGTTCACGTACTTTCTGCAGCATCCGCTCCTTCTTCGTCAGAGCATCGTTGACGTGTTCTTCGCTGAGTTCGGTAAATGCCTCCGGCAGCTCCGGAGCCGCCGCGATCGAGGCCAATGCCGTCTGCCGACCCCGGACGACATCCCGGTAAAAGCGCAGAGTATTGATCTGGTCGAGCAGCTGCGGCTCGGTGGGCAAGAACTCGTGCATCGGCGGGTCCAGCAACCGCACCGTCACCGGATCCGGAGACATCACGGTGAATAGCTCGATGAAGTCACTGCGCTGGATCGGCAGCAGCAGATCCAGTGCTTCCTTCCTTTCCGCCTCATTGTGCGCAAGTATCATGTCGATCACGATGGGCAAGCGGTCGCTGGCATTGAACATCCGCTCGGTGCGGCACAGACCGATTCCCATCGCGCCATAATCATGTGCTCTTCGCGCGGCGTCGGGCGTGTCGGCATTGGCCATCACCTTCAGACGTGAGACCTCGTCGGCCCACCCGAGCAGGACTTTCAGGTCGTCCGAGAATTCCGCTTCCAGAGTCGGGATTGCACCGAGGTAGACTTCGCCGGTCCCGCCGTCAAGGGTGATGACATCGCCTTCGTGAATGATGTGTTCGCCGACCCTGGCCTGTCGCAGGGCGACATCGACGTTTATTCCCTCGGCACCGGCAACGCAGGGTTTTCCCATGCCGCGAGCGACGACGGCCGCGTGCGAGGTCTTGCCGCCACGGCTCGTCAAAATGCCCTCCGAGGCGAAGAACCCGTGGATGTCCTCAGGCCGCGTTTCCTCACGCACCAGGATGACTTTCTCACCAAGCCTGCCGAGTTTTTCGGCCAGGTCTGCGTCGAATACGCACTTTCCTGCCGCGGCACCCGGTGATGCCGCCAGGCCCACTGCGACCGGTTTCGTCGTGTGGTCCGGGTCCAGACTCGGGTGCAGCAGCTGTTCCAGTAGCTCGGGGTCGATTCTCAGCAGGGCCTGCTCCCGTGAGATCAATTTCTCGCGATACATGTCCACCGAGGTCTTGACCATCGCAGCTGCATTCATCTTGCCGTTGCGGGTCTGCAGGCAATACAGTGTGCCCTTCTCGATCGTGAACTCGTAGTCCTGAATTTCCTGATAGTGCGACTCGAGCTTGTTACGCAACTCGACCAATTGCGCATAGAGCGAAGGCATCTCCCGTTCCATCTCCTGCAGCGGTTTCGGAGTACGGATGCCGGCGACTACATCCTCACCCTGGGCGTTGGTCAGATATTCGCCGAACATCTCGTTCTCGCCAGTGCCCGGGTTACGCGTAAAGCCGACGCCGGTCGCACAGTTGTTGCCCATGTTGCCAAAGACCATGGTGCAGACATTCACGGCAGTGCCGTTCGCCATGTCCGGCGTAATGTGAAACTCGCGACGATAGTCGACTGCGCGTTTGCCCATCCAGGAACGGAACACTGCCTCGACCGCAAGCCGCAACTGCATCATGACGTCCTGCGGGAAGTCGTTGCCCGTCTCGCTGCGCACAACATTGAGGAATCTCTCGCTGATTTCCTTCAGGTGGCTCGCCTTCAGGGCAACATCGACGTTAACGCCGGCCAGTTTCTTGACCTCGTCGAAGTGCTCGTCGAA
>JAOTXR010000188.1 GCA_029862285.1 Gammaproteobacteria bacterium | reverse complement strand
ATGCTCGGCTCGCCGGTACAGATAAACCCGGGTTCAACCTGGCAGCTTGACGAACAACCGTCGCCACTGCCGGTATTGCCGTCGTCGCATTGCTCACCGGTACCGAGCTGACCATCGCCACATACGGCCGGGCCGTTGGGATCCGCGCCATCGACCATCAGCGTGCCGGTGCCCGCCGGATCCAGCCAGTCGCGCAGACGCGTGCTGGCGCCAGTGCCATCCCAGGCAACAGAGAACTTGCCATAGCAGTCAAAGCCCGTATTCGGGATACCGCCGTTACAGGCGGCACTGCCACCAGACAACACGCCGACCAGTTTCGGGTTATTGGGAACCAGCGGGTCAGTGCTGTAGGGATTCCAGATACCGGATCCGGAGGAACCCGGTTCGGTCATACCCAGCTCGTAGTTACCGACGTTCCAGTGCGTGTTAGGCGTGGCTCCGCCAATACAGCTCGCGGTCGTGCCCAGCGGGTCATCGTTAATGGCCAGGGCTTTTTCGTCGTTGCTCGGATGGCTGATGCCCATCGAACTCTGCGGCACCGCGCCGGTTGCATCCCAACCGGAGTAATACACGCCAAATGCAGGAGGTGGCGTGCTGTTCAATTGCAGCAACGTGAAATCCGCATCGCTGCGGGCTGCGCGCCACGTCGCACCGGACTGGGTGTCCGTGGCAATACCACCGCTCAATGCACCGCAAACCGCGGCTTCAAAATTCCACAACACCACCAGCGAGGATGCATTACCGGCGTTCAAACCGCAGTGATTGGCGGTAATCCACCACGGCGCAAAACCGCCCGGCACATCCATGATGATCGTGCCGGAGCAGAAAAAGCTGCCGCCGAGCGAATACTGTCCGGCGCTTCTTATTTCGTCACGCCAGTTGTCGCCCTGCGGACAGATCGTGTCGATGTTGCAGGCACCCTGCCGGGTAAGATTGGGTACACCAAACAGGTCGCGATAACCGGTTCCAACGCGTCCCAGTTCCAGGTCGAAGTGATCGACGCCTGATGTGGCCTTGGCCGACAGATACAATTCGATTACGGCGCTGTCGCCCGGCACCATCGGTGTCCAGTGCTGGCCATGATCCCGGTTGTCTTCATGGGTGTAAGGACCGTGAAAGTAATCCTGCTTTTCGCTGATCACATGCAGGGTCGCGCCTTCAGGAAGGTGATACCGGGTGAAACCGAAGTTGAGATCTGTCGCACCGGGCGCATGTACGCGGTAGCGCCACAGGCGTGCGCCGTCGGCCAACTTCTCCCAGGTGCCGTGTTTGTCGGGCGTCACAGACATGTCGATGGGAATCGCATAGCGCAACGGCCCAGGTTTGGTTTTTGCCGCATCCTCGTTCAGCCGCTGTTCGGCGTCGACCGCCGGCAGCGCCGTTACGGGCAACTGGCTGACGGGACGGACGGCCAATTGCCCGCTCATCGGGCTGTCATTGCTCGCGGCCACCGCGGTGCCCGAGAGCGTAAGTACGAGCATTGTAATTGTTGCTGCGACAAGATCCTGCGGGCGGATCCGTGCCATGATAGGGCTTAACATAATTGACTCCCCTGATTCTGTGTTTTTTTGTCCGGCCGCCCGCTAACGGGTTCCGAATAGGCGTCGAGTATAGTCGTATGGGCGTGTCGTTTCACATGCCGGCGCCCGCATATCAGAAGTCACTTGGATTTATGGTGTTCTCGATCTCTATCACTTCTGCAGTGAATTGGCGAGCGCAAATGGTCTCCACAGTGAGACACAAAATGCGAGACTTGTTTGCCGGTCTGTTAGTGACTGGCTGTCTGATTACCCCTCCGGTGGCCTGGTCGAGCGAACCGGACACGGCCTGCGGTTTGGAGGTCGTGGAAAACGCGTTGCTCGACACTGCAGGTTTGGTGATTGGCGAAATCATTCTGGATCGGCAACCAATTTTCGACACCAGTAATCCGGAAGAAAATAAACGACTGCACCGGCTGGCTAACCGTTACCATGTGTCGACCCGGCCTTCGACTATCCGCAGTCAGTTATTGTTCGAGCCAGGCGATGCGTATTCGCGTCAACTCATCGAGGAATCCGAACGCATCCTCAGGCGGCGGGCGTATATCTTCGAGCCATCGATACATCCGGTTCGTCATGCTGACGGCGTAGTCGATGTCTGCGTTACGATCCACGAGGTCTGGACGCTGTTGCCTGGATTTTCACTGGAACGCTCCGGGGGCGAAAACGAATTCTCAATAGACCTCGAGGATCGCAATATCGGTGGCACCGGTGCTGCACTTGAATTGAGATACGAAAGCGACGTCGAGCGCGACTCGTACCGGATCAGTTTTGGCGACCCCCAGATTGGACGCAGCCGCGTCGCGCTGTCGACCTTTTACGAGAACAACAGCGACGGGGGTAGCAGCTTCCTGGCGATAGAGCGGCCTTTTTTCGCGCTCGATACGCGTTGGTCCGGCGGTGTGCGCGTTTTCGATGACGACCGCGTCCGGCCGCTCTACGATCTCGGCAATTCCGTCGTCGAATTCCGTCAGGAACAACGCTATCTACAGGTAAGCGGCGGTTGGTCGCGCGGGCTCAGAGATGGTTGGGTCAGGCGCTGGACCACCGGTGCCGTTTTTGACGAAGACAAGTTCGCCCAGCCTGCGGATTCCTTGCTCACAGGGCCGGTGCCGGCCGACCGCAAGTTTGTGTATCCATTCCTGGGCTTCGAATTGTTGCAGAACCGTTTTGTCGAGACGCAGAACCAGGATCAGATTGGTCGCACCGAGGATCTCTATCTCGGCACTCGCTTGACCGCCAGTCTCGGCTGGTCGGCCACCGGGCTCGGTGCGAGCCGCGAGGCGCTGCTGTTTAACACCGCGTGGCGAAATGCCGTCGGTTTACCCGAGAGTACGTTGTGGTTATTCGACGCCGGGCTTAGCGGCCGGCGTGAACGGGGCAAGGCACGCAATACCGTGTTACGAACGCGTGCACGCTTTTACCGGCGGCAATCGGAGAAGCGAAGCTTTTATGTTGCGCTGGCAGTCGATGCCGGTGAACGTCTGGATCTGGATAACCCACTGCGGCTCGGTGGCAATTCCGGTCTGCGTGGTTATCCGCTGGCTTATCAGAACGGTGAGCACCGGGCGTTATTTACCATCGAGCAACGTTATTTCACCGACTGGTACCCGTTGCGGCTGTTTCGCGTTGGTGGCGCGATATTCGCCGACGTTGGTCGTACGTGGGGCCGCAGCCCGGTCGGCAGCGGCAGCCTTGGCTGGCTGAAAGACGTCGGTTTCGGTCTGCGTCTGGGTCCGACCCGCAGTAGCGCAAGCAGGGTTTTGCACGTCGATATTGCCTTTCCACTGGATGGCGAAGATTCGATCGATGACGTGCAGCTGCTGATCGAGGGGCGGCGCAGCTTCTAGCGTCAATCCCTTGGGTGCCTGGCTGGCGTGCCGAGGAACTTCCACCCGTCAATGACCGGGGGGCCCGGCCCGGTGCGTTTGACATAATGAAGTTGACATTGCTGCTGTCCGGGCATACTTTTCAGTCTGAGACAATACTAATTTCAAGCACCGGACGGTGTGGGGGAGCCATCATGATAAAGAAAATTCTGGCCACGCTTGCAATAGGTTTGTTACTTGTAGCGAGCGCCAATGCAGCGACTGTTAGGGGAAATGGCACCACTAGCACCGTTACAATCTCGGGTCCTGCGGAAGTGAATATCGGCGACTCATTCAGCCTGTCGCTCTTAGGCGACGGGTTTCTGAACGGCCTGGGCGCCGGTGGCCTGGTCCTTATTTATGACCCGAACCTGGTCCAGCTCGATGGTGTCAAACTGGCTCCGCTGCCAGGTCTGGACGCAGGATTCTCCTGCCCGGGTGGCGCCAACTGCCCCGACCTCGGTCCAGGCAATGCCCTGGCGCTGTGGGGCACCTTCGGTGCCAATCTGCTGCCCGACGGTTTCGGCAAAATGGCCGATATCAACTTCACCGCAATTGGCCTCGGAAGCGCTGTGTTTTCGATGATCAGCTTCGACCAGGCCGGTGGCTGGCTGGATCCGTTTTTCAGCCCGTTGCCTACTCCGGGCTTCAACGAGTTCAAGGTGAATATCGTCCCGCTGCCTGCAGCCGTGTGGTTCATGATTGGCGGTCTGGCCTCACTGATGGGCTTCCGCCGCAAGAAGTAAGCGATCGAAAAGTGCTCTGAGAAAACCCCGCACCACGTGCGGGGTTTTTTTTATTAAAGGTGTCAGGTTTATTTTATTAAGAAATAAAATAAACCTGACACCCTTTTCTTTGACTTTCTAGGCAGCGGTCGGCCTCGCCGGTGGCTGCACGCCATGCTTTTCCAGCCAGGCAGGGTCGACGTTCACCTTTGAGATATCGCCATCCACCAGGCCCAGCACTTTCGGATCCATGACCCGGTACCAAAGCGGTGGAACGTAGGCCAGCAGAAACATGCCGAAGTAGCCGCTGGGCAACTGGGGAACGTCTTCGTAGTGCCTCAAAGACTGGTAGCGGCGCGCGGCGTAGGCATGGTGATCCGAGTGCCGTTCGAGGTGGAACAGCAACAGGTTCGAGGCCAGATGGTTGGCGTTCCAGGAGTGATGTGGCTGGCAACGCTCGTATCGGCCATCCCCGCGTTTTTCCCGCAGCAGGCCATAATGCTCGACATAGTTGGCGCTGGTCAGCTGCCACCAGGCGAAGGCGGTCTGGATCAACAGGAAGGGTATGACTACCGGACCAAACGCCAGGATGAGCCCAGCGTAAAGCAGCAGCGATACGGTGTATGACTGCAGGATCTCATTGCGCCAGTTCAAAACGTGGTGGCCGCGGCGTTGCAGACGCGTGCGTTCGAGCCGCCATGCGCGTTTGAGCCCTCCCGGAATTTCCCGCAGACTGAATCGGTAAATATTTTCACCAAAGCGTGCGCTTGCAGTGTCCTCGGGCGTCGCCACTTCGGCGTGGTGTCCGGCATTGTGTTCCATCGAAAAATGACCGTACAACGGCACGGCCAGCACCAGTCTGGCGGCAACACGGTCCGCCGTTGACTTCTTATGACCTAACTCGTGGCCGATGTTGACACCAAACCCGCTGATCGCACCAACCAGCAGGCTGTGTCCCAGCAGTCCGAACCAGCCCAGGTCCTGGCTGGCGACAAACCAGGCGCCGCCGAACAGCACCACGAAATGCAGCGGAACGG
>JAOTXR010000187.1 GCA_029862285.1 Gammaproteobacteria bacterium | reverse complement strand
GGCCGACAAAACTCGAGACCACGCCGCTAAGGGCAAAAAAAGCGACAATTGCCGGATACTGCATTGCATGACGCAAGCGGTCGTCGATCTCGGCCAGGCCGGTGGCAACCCACCAGACCGTTCCCCAGACAAACAGACCGATTGCAGCAAACCGCGCGAGTTTGTGATCCATCCGCCCGAGTTGTCGCGCGGCAAAGAAACCCGCAACGCTAAGCGAGCTACCACCCAGCACGTTGCCATTGAGCACCGGCAGACCCGCATCGTTGTGCCAGCCGCCGATAACAAACGCGGCGCCGGCCAGCAATATCAGTGCGATACCGGCCAAACGTGACAACGGCGCCGACTGCCGTACACCGAGCCATACCAACGCCGCACCTTCCAATGCCCAGGTGCTGGCAGTCCATTTAGCTTCGAAGGCCAGCGGAACTGCGACCGTTGCAAAAGCCACGCCCAGCGCAAAATACGAATCGCGCAGCAGATGCATGGCGGTGCCGCGGCTACGCAACCAGAAACCCAGCGTCCCATACAGCACCGCCAGGCCAATAGCACTAAAAGCCAACCCGTATTCGGTGTGTCTCAACAACCCGGCCTGCAGTGCGAATGCGACGACAGGCGTGCCGAATATCAACGTTCCATCAACCACACCGCGCAGACTCGGTGGTTGGCGCAACGCAAACAGGATCGCTGCAATCTGGTAAAGCAAGAAATGTGCGACCAGAAAGGGCTCGGTACTGGCCAGATATTCCGGGCGATAGTATTTGTAGCCCCAGGTCGTACCAATTACGAAAGTAAACAGAAAGCCAACGAGATTGAGTTCGCGCCATGACTTGAACCAGGCGATGCCGACGATTGTCAGATTCAGTAACAGGTAATAACTAAACAGAACAACATGGCTGCCCTCCCCGGTCGATGTAAGTATCGGCGCAAGAAAGCCGCCGGAAACAGCGAGCACCGCCATGGCCCGCGCATCCTGCACGACAGCAAGGGTTGCCGCGGGAATAGTAATGAGGGCCAGCAAAACGAAAGCCGGTACCGGTGGCAGCAACCCATAGAGGCGAAATGCCGCAAAGATCGTGAGATAGATAATGCCGACGCCGCCACCCTGGAGGCTGAGCGCATAAATACGCATGCGCTCGCGCAGTCGCCAGCCAACAGCGAGCAGCACCAGTCCAAACAAACCGGCGAATACGAGCCGCAACCACATCGGCACAATCAGCAGCTTGTGATCCACCGCGTATTTCAGCAGGAATGCCACGCCAAAAAAGGACACGACCACGCCTACCTTGACCGGCACGTTTCCCGTGGTGAACCAGCCCTTGATTGTCTCCATTACCGGGTTCGGCTCTGGTTGACGATCCGCCGGCTGCGGTGTTGACACATCATCACGCGGCTGAGTGTCAGAAGCCTCGACTACCTCGCTGGCCACAATTGGCTTCTGTGGCGCATCGATAGCAGCAACTATCTGCTGATCATCCGCTGAATGCGGCACGTCGGCCTCCCGCGTGGCCGCGACCGGATACCGCGCGGGTTCTTGTTCCAGTTTCGCCACGCGGCGTGACAACCCGCGCAGTTCCGCGATCACAATTGCCACCGCCATGCCGACAAGCACGCCAAAAGCGAGTCGCCCGCTGCCTATTGCAACGAGACCGACCAAAGCGCCCGCGATGACATACCAGGCCTTATTCATTCTCAATTTCGCGATTGATACTGCAGCACCTGCATTGTAGCCGTTATTCAGCTACCCAAACCCTCATACAGCAGACGGACACCGACAATAAACAACATGGCGTAAGCGATCCGGAAAAATAACCTGTCGGACACTCTGCGATGCAGCCAGACACCGGCAGCAATTCCTGCCGGTGCCAACGGAGCCAGTACCAGTGACGTCCACAGATTGGTCGCATCGAGTTGCCCGAGCCAGCCATAGGGAACGAGCTTGACGTAATTGACGACAGCGAAAAACAGCACTGTCGTTCCCACAAACATGGTTCGGTTCATGCCCTGGGTCAGCAGATACATGTTGATCGGGGGCCCACCGGCGTGCGCAATAAAACTCGTGAAGCCGGCCAGAGCCGCACTGGCGGACGCCGCGAACCACCCTGCCCTGCGTACGTGATGCGCAACCCAGGGGCTAAGGCCGAGCCAGTGATTGAGTGTAAATACAATCGCGATGATTCCAAGAATTACGCGAATGGCTGCTGCACTCAGATAGCCAAACAACATAGTGCCGATAGCAATACCGACTATTGCGCCGGGAATCAGCGTTTTCTGCATGTTGACGTTGAGATTCTCCCGATAAACCCACAGGCCAAACAAATCCATCAGACACAACAAGGGCAGCAATATTCCGGCAGCCTGAACCGGCGATACGACCAGAGCCATCAACGGCACTGCGGCAACACCCAGACCGCCGCCGAAACCACCTTTGGCGATACCAAATAACAAAACGGCGGGCACTGCCGCAAGATAAAAACCAGGATCGCTAATCACAGTCCGGGGGTCTCAATGAGATCGAAAGATGCTTAGGTCATCCGGCACGCTTTGCCCGCAGGTAATCGCGGCCACGCTGCATGATGTTTGCAAATGCCGTTTGATCTCGTCCGTCGATGACCTGACGCAGACGCCGCAACGATGCTTCCAGTGCATCCAGTGCGTCGTGCCCATGTTCGTTTAGCGCCTGAATTTCGTAGTACACCTCGGGGCTTTCCTGTGAAACCCGGCTGGCTACGTCCAATTGCGCATCGAAGGTGGTGCTTGAAATTTCTGCCAGTTGCGGCACAGATTGGCCACTCTCGACCAGCGCATTGAAAAAGGCGATGTTGAGTGCGTGAGACAGCCCGAGCACATAGGCAATCAGCCGGTCATGCTCATCAAGGTCCATTTGCGCCGTCTCCAGCATTGTCGGTTCAAACAATGCCCTTGCTTCGGCGACCGCATCCGGCGCGCCCAGGTCGATAAATACTACGTGTCGCCCGGAGAGTAATTCAGTGTCCGGGCCAAACATCGGGTGCAAAGACACAACCCGGCATCCGGCACTGGCGGCGGCTTCGAGTCCGCTGCGTATAGGTGTCTTCAATGATGCGATATCGACCAGCAAACCAGCCGGTTTGTGCCCGGCCAGCTGGTGCAGGATCTTCGAAGTTGTTGCCAACGGTGTTGCAATAACTATCAGGTCGTGAGCAAGATCGGTGTCACGCCAGTTGACGACATGCTTATGACCGGTGAGACCGCCCGCCGGATCGGCAATCTCCACATCGAAGCCTTGCGACGCAAGAAAATCGACAAACCAGCGCCCCATTTTACCGGCACCGCCGATTACCAGCGCACGCCGGCCACGACCGTGCTCGGTCGCACTGACACTGGCCTGTTCCTGGTGCACCAGTGACGCCCGAATCAAGCGGCGCATTAATGATTCAGCAAGATCGGTAGGCAATCCAAGGCTGGAGGCCTCTGCGCGTGCCAACTCGATCACTTCGCGCTCCCGCTCGTAATCGCGGGTTGGCTGCCCGGCGGCGCGTTTTATGGTGCCAATCTCATCGGTCAGCCGGTGCCGCTCGGCAGCCAGGTGCAACAGCTGCCGGTCGAGCTCATTCAGGCGTCGCCGCAGCAGACCCAGATCTTTGTCTTCCAAGAAACCAACCAGTCGCCAAAGACCGGGATTGTACCTGCGTCGTGCACGATGCGCTGACTACAGACTAGCGAGCCACTCGTCGTCAGAACCGTCGTGAATATCCTCGAACAGGTAGGCGCCCAGATAACGTTCGCCGGTATCCGGCAGCATTACCAGAAACACCGAACCTTTGTCTGCGGTTTTGGCGACTTCGACCGCGGCAGCCAGGGTGGCTCCGGCAGAAATACCGACGAAAATTCCCTCTTCCCGCGCGAGTCGCCATGACCATTCCTTGCCGGCTTCATCGCTGACGGGAATAAGCTGATCGTGCACCTCGGGGTTGAGTACGTCTGGCACAAAATCCGGGGTCCAGCCCTGAATCTTGTGCGGCTGCCAGTCTTTGCCTGCCAACAATGAGGCACCGGCAGGTTCGGTCGCAACAATCTGTACTTCCGGGCGCGCAGTTTTGATGACTTCGCCGGCTCCGGTCAGCGTTCCGCCGGTTCCCCAACCAGTCACCCAGTAATCCAGTCGCCGTCCCGCAAAGTCGCGAAGGATCTCCGGACCGGTCGTTTGCCGGTGAAAAGCCGGATTGGCCGGATTTTCGAATTGCCGCGCCAGGAACCAGCCATGCTTTTCTGCCAACTCCTCAGCTTTGCGCACCATACCGGATCCGCGTTCTGCCGCCGGCGTCAGGATAACCCGGCCACCCAACGCACGAATGATCTTGCGGCGTTCTATCGAGAAACTCTCGGCCATCGTTGCGACAAAACGATAACCCCTGGCCGCGCACACCATCGCCAGCGCTATACCGGTATTGCCCGATGTCGCCTCGATAATCGTCTGGCCGCGATCGAGGATGCCACGTCGCTCGGCATCATCGACGATTGCGAAGGCGAGCCGGTCTTTGACCGACGCCATGGGATTGAACGACTCGATCTTGGCGTAGATCTCGGCGTTGTCGGGTGCGATCTGGTTTAGTCGCACAACCGGCGTGTTGCCAATGGTTTCTAGTATGTTGTTATAGATCATCGACGGATCTCCTGTGCCTGGGATGTGATCATCGCCTGAATATAGTCACAACACAGACTACCCGCCATTAGCGGGAAACCGGCCGTGTGGCCGGCCGGGCCAGCCGTCCGGCATCCGGTCGGCAGACAAGTCGGCCGGGCATTGGGTTCGCGGCCAAAAGTTTCCTTGGGATTTAGGCGCTTAGCGTTGACCTGCCTGAGACTGCTATAGTTCCCGGACTCGCTGAGAACAAGAAATGAGGGGGAAATCATGCGTGTTCGGATGACGATATTCACTGTACTGGCGTGTCTTGCCACGACCAGTGCCTTTGCGGTTCCACAATTTTTGGGCGACTGGCTGACACGCTATGGCGCCGTCTCCACGTCAGGCAACGATTCCAGTTGCCAGCTCTGTCACGGCGATCCCAGCGGCGGCAGCCCGTGGAATTCTTACGGCTGGGACATGGTGCTGGCACTCGAGCAGGCGGCGTGCGACAGCGACGACAGTGGCTCGGTGAGTAGTGACGAAGCGCTGGTCTGTATCGAATTGTTCAATTCGGACGAGGATACGAGCGAGACCGACAAC
>JAOTXR010000186.1 GCA_029862285.1 Gammaproteobacteria bacterium | reverse complement strand
AATACATGTGTTTTGCGCCTGGTCTTCCTTGAGGATGTCGGCCTGTACCGTGCCGCGGACTGTACGCAGTGTCTCAGCACAAATACGCTCGTAGGCTTCTGCATCGAGCACCTGGTCCCCGGAGACGCCGAGCAGCCCGAGACCGAAGCCGTCATGCCCGTCGGGTAGTGAGCCCGAGTAAACCGGACGTTTGCGGTCCCGATACAAGGCCTCGATTTTCTTTTCCGTCTGCCCCCATAGCCCCTGTTCGCGCAGGTACCGTTCAACCTGCTGATCGATTGCCGTATTGAGAAACATTGCCAGCAACATCGGCGCAGGACCGTTGATCGTCATCGATACCGAAGTGCTCTGCCGACAAAGATCAAAACCCGAGTAGAGTTTCTTCATGTCATCCAGTGTCGCAATGGAGACTCCGGAATTGCCGATGCGCCCGTAAATGTCCGGACGTGCATCAGGATCTTCGCCATACAAGGTCGCTGAATCGAAGGCGGTTGAAAGACGCGTCGAAGCATGGCCAGCGGACAAATAGTGAAACCGCCGGTTGGTGCGCTCCGGTGTTCCCTCGCCGGCAAATTGCCGCGTCGGGTCTTCCTGTTCGCGTCGATAGGGATAGACACCCGCCGTGTACGGATAACCACCGGGCAGATTCTCTTTCATGAGAAAACGCAGCAAATCGCCCCAGTCGTTAAGCTGTGGCACGGCGATCTTCGGTATCTGGGATCCGCTCAAAGTCTCAGTGTAGTTGTCGCCGGAAATCTCTCGACCGCGAACGGTATAGGCATACTGCTGATTCTGAAAACCCTGGACCCGCTCGGGCCACTCACGCAGCAGGCTCTGGGCTTCAACGCCCACTGTAGCCAATGCCTCGTTGTAACTTCGGCGCAGCGTCGTGACGCTGGAATCGCGACCGGCCAATGCGGATTCAGGATAACTGTCGAAAACCGCGGGCAGTGCTTCATCGTCCAGTACCTGCAATGCGCGATAGCAGGCCTGAGCGAGACTGGCGGCATTCGCGCGAGTGGTAATTTCGATATCCAGATCGCGGGCACTGGATACTATCTCGGCCAGATAGCGGATCCGCTGCGGTGGAATTATCGCCTGCTTCGGACTGACCGCACGGGTGTCCTGAATTGCGTTCGTCCAATCCTTCGAATCGATGCTATCCAGCGACTGACAAACGGCATTGAACAGATGGTTGACTCCGGCGTCATTGAACTGACTGGCTATCGTCGGGAAAACGGGAATCTCATCGTCCAGTGTGTCGAATGCGGTGTGATTGCGTTTCCACTGCTTGCGAATATCGCGCAGGGCATCCTGCGCCCCGCGTTTTTCGAATTTGTTCAACGCAACCAGGTCGGCGAAATCCAGCATTTCTATTTTTTCGAGTTGACTGGCCGCGCCATAATCGCTGGTCATCACGTAGACAGACAGATCGACGATGTCTACGATCTCGCTATCGCTTTGACCGATTCCCGCGGTCTCGACGACGACCAGACCAAAACCGCTCTGACGCAAAAAGCTGACAATGTCGGTCAATACCGCACTGGTCGCGAGATGCGCTCGACGCGTCGCCAGGGACCGCATGTAAATGCGCTCGTTGGCCAGGCTGTTCATACGAATACGATCGCCCAGCAAGGCACCTCCACTGCGACGCCGCGTCGGGTCCATTGCAACTACGGCGACATGCAGGTCCGGGAACTGGCGCAGGAAACGTGACAGCAGTTCATCGGTCAAACTGCTCTTACCGGCTCCACCCGTGCCGGTGATACCGATGACAGGCGCAGTTTCGGCAACATCGGACCACAGTTCGCGCCAACCGGCGATCTGCTCGGATTCTCGCGACTCCTCCAACGCCGTGAGCATCGTGGCAATCGCCTGGTGATCGGTGCCGGCTGCAGCGCTACCCGGCGCCACACCGGGACGGGGCCAGGCGTGCACGCGGCTGAAAACATCTTTGATCATCCCGGTCAGACCGAGGCGCAATCCGTCTTCTGGTCTGTAGATCTTTTCCACGCCATAGCTTTCCAGCATCTCAATCTCATCGGGTGCGATCGTGCCACCACCTCCGACAACCACACGGACATGTTCGGCGTCACGCTCGCGCAACATGTCGACCATGTAGCGGAAATACTCGTTATGACCTCCTTGATAGGAGCTGCACGCAATTGCGTCGGCGTCCTCTTGTATTGCCGCGTTGACGATGTCGGCGACGCTGCGATTGTGGCCCAGGTGGATGACTTCCGCTCCCTGTGCCTGAATCAGCCGGCGAATGATATTGATTGCCGCATCGTGACCGTCAAACAGCGAGGCGGCAGTGACAAACCGCAATGGACTACGCCGTTGACGGGCATCTTGTTTGATTTCTCGGGCCGCTGAGCTCATGGAATCGGCGATTATAACGACCTGCCGCAAACGGAAATGATGCACAGCAGTATAAAGCAGATACTGCGCAGCTACGCGGCTAATCGTCATCCGGGCTATAATCCCGCGGCCGCAAGAACCACGGCGGGGCAACCCCCCCTTAGAAAACGGCCATGCCGGACCGGTCCTGAGCAAATGAGCGGACCGGGCGACCTGTGTCGACAGCCGGGTTGTGGCCAGACCCGACTTAGTCCAACTTAGACGGCCACACCGGAGGAACAGAATGAAGTTATTCGAAACGATGGCGGACCACGGACATGAACAAGTGGTCTTTTTCAACCATGTTGAAACCGGCCTGAACGCCATCGTCGCGATACACAACACGCTGCTGGGCCCGGCACTTGGTGGCTTGCGGATGTGGCCCTATGCCAGCGAAGACGATGCCATTACCGATGTCCTGCGTTTGTCTCGCGGCATGACCTATAAAGCCGCGGTGTCAGGCCTCAATCTCGGCGGCGGTAAGGCGGTACTTATTGGCGACCCCGAGGAAGACAAGAGTGAAGCACTGTTTCGAGCGCTTGGTCGCTTTGTGGGTTCGCTCGGCGGTCGTTACATCACTGCAGAAGATGTCGGCACAACGGTCGAAGACATGGAATACATATTCCAGGAAACCGACCGCGTAGTTGGCGTACACCCGGTGCATGGCGGCAGCGGCGACCCTTCGCCTTTCACTGCATTCGGCACGGTCCAGGGAATCAAGGCGTGCCTCAACAAGCGCTATGGCTCGTCTGACATTTCTGGAATTACGTTTGCGGTGCAAGGTGCCGGCAGTGTCGGCGGCAATGTAATCAAGATGCTCACCAAGGAGGGCGCAAAAGTTTTCACATGCGACATCAACGAAGACCGTGTCGCCCAGGCGGTCGATGAACATGGCGCCGAACCGGTACCGCTGGATGAAATTTTTGATGTCGACGCCAAAGTATTTGTGCCCTGTGCGCTTGGCTCGGTCATCAACACCAATACGCTATCCCGGCTCAAATGCGACATCGTTGCCGGGAGTGCAAACAATCAGCTCGAATCGGAACAGTCGGGAACCGATCTGGAAGAACGTGGCATCCTCTACGCACCCGACTATGCGATTAACGCTGGTGGTTTGATCAATGTCGCGATAGAACTACAAGGCTATAATCGCGAACGTGCATACCGTGCGGTCAGCGCGATCTATAACAATATTGAACGGATCTTCCAGATCGCCGCACGCGATCAGATTTCGACCTGGCAGGCTGCCGACCGTTTGGCCGAGGAACGCATACGCACTATCAGCACGCTGCGCATGCCCTATTCCAAACAGTTCAAGGACCGGCTATCCGGACGCACACCTAAATTAAGCCATCACTGAGGGCGCGCTTGGCATCCTTTAACACACGAGTCAATGATGATGTCGATATGCTTCGCGAGGCGACGCGGCGCTTCGTCGACGCTGAGCTTGCGCCCATCGCCCATAACATAGACACCGACAATCTATTTCCACAGGCGTTGTGGAAAAGACTCGGCGATATGGGGTTGCTCGGTTTGACAATCCCGGAACAATATGGCGGCTCGAACATGGGCTACCTGGCGCATGTCGTTGCGATGGAAGAAATATCCCGTGGTTCCGCTTCTGTCGGTTTGTCTTATGGCGCACATTCGAACCTGTGCCTGAATAACCTGTATCTCAACGCAACTGAAGAACAGCGACGGCGTTTCGTACCAAAACTGGTTTCCGGTGAATTTGTCGGTGCGTTGGCAATGTCAGAGGCAGGTGCCGGATCCGATGTAGTCGGATCAATGAGCTGCCGCGCGATCAAACAGGGAGATCGCTGGATCGCAAACGGCTCCAAGATGTGGATCACCAACGGCCCGGAGGCCGATATCGTGCTGGTTTACATGCGCACCGCACCAAAAGATGCCGGTTCGCGAGCGATGACTGCATTCGTCATCGAAAAAGGCATGCAAGGATTCAGCACTGCGCAAAAACTCGACAAACTTGGAATGCGCGGCTCCAATACCTGCGAGCTGGTTTTCGAAGATTGCGAAATTCCGGATGAGAATCGTCTGGGCGATGTCGATCGCGGTGTCTACATACTAATGAATGGCCTGGACTCTGAACGACTGGTCCTGTCAGGCGGTCCTATCGGAATCATGCAAGCCTGCATGGACGTGGTGTTACCCTACGTACAGGAACGCAAGCAGTTTGGCCGGCCAATCGGCAGCTTTGGCATGATGCAGGCCAAACTCGCGGATATGTATACGTCCCTGCAGGCTTCACGGGCATTTGCTTACCGCACAGCCGAACAATTCGATCGTGGCGAGCCAACGCGACAGGATGCCGCGGCGGTCTTGTTGCTGGCATCGCAATCCGCGGTGCAGGTCGCACTGGAGGCGATTCAATGCCTGGGCGGCAACGGCTATATCAATGACTACCCGACCGGTCGCTTGCTGCGCGACGCAAAGCTTTACGAAATCGGCGCCGGCACCAGTGAGATTCGCCGTATGCTGATCGGACGGGAACTGTTTCGGCAGCTACCGGGCGACGACAGTTGACCTGAATTGAAATCCCGGCATCATTTGTCTCGCCGTGCCGGAAATCAGGACTGACTCGAGGAAACCAATATGAACGACGACGATATCGTCATCGTCAGTGCGAAACGTACGCCGATCGGCTCGTTTCAGGGATCGCTATCGACAGTGCCCGCACCACAACTGGGCGCGAAGGCAATCGAAGCCGCGTTAGAGGTGTGCCACGTCACCGGCGAGGAAGTTAGCGAAGTTATCATGGGTTGTGTGCTTCCGGCCGGCCTGGGTCAGGCACCT
>JAOTXR010000185.1 GCA_029862285.1 Gammaproteobacteria bacterium | reverse complement strand
GTGTCGAACATTGCGGTATCGGGGGTGTAGAACAGGTCGGCAGAAAAGAGGTTGCCTACCTGGTATCGGACCCCATGCTCTGCGGCAGTCTGCACCGCATTCTTGAGAAGTTCGAAACTTGCGATACAGGCATAGTCGTAACCACCGAAACGGATCCGGTTGACACTCGAATCGGTGCAAGCGCCCATGCCGATAATAACGTCGCGAAGTTTGGCGCTGGCGTTGACCGTTCCGCAACTGCCGACACGAATAATTCGTTTCGCGTTGTATTCGGTCATCAGCTCAGTCGCATAGATCGAAACCGATGGGATACCCATACCGTGGGCCATCACCGAAACCGGTGTGCCGCGGTACTCCCCGGTAAAGCCAAGCATATTGCGCACATCGGTCACCTGCCGGGCCCCATCGAGATAGGTATCGGCAATGTATTTGGCCCGCAGGGGATCTCCCGGCATCAGCACCGATTCGGCAAAATCGCCGCGGGCAGCATTCATATGTTTGGTGGCCATGGATTCCTGTCTAAGGCGCGTTTACGGCGCATTGTCTCAGCGGCTATCATCGGCCGCAAATCGACACCGGTGAAACTGATGACTTTCCAGCCCCGCTACGCCCTTTTGAGCCTCCTGCCACTGATCCTGTCGGCCTGTGCCAGCGGCTCATCCGCAATGTCGGGCAGCAATGCCACTATCGATATGATCGTGCGCGGTGACTATGTGCTCACGATGGTTGGCGATGAACTGATCGAGGACGGTGCGGTGGCGATCAACGGCGGGGAGATTATTGCCGTCGGCAGCCACAGCGATATTGCCGCACGGCACCCGGCACGGGAGACAATTTCCGGTAAACAGTCGGTTGTGATGCCGGGGCTGATAAACGGTCACACCCATGCGGCTATGAGCCTGTTGCGTGGCGTTGCCGACGACCTGGAGCTGATGACGTGGCTGCAGGAGTATATTTTTCCTGCGGAAGTTCGTTTCGTCGATGCGGAGTTTGTGCGTATCGGCACCGAACTGGCATGCTGGGAGATGATTCGTGGGGGCACGACGACATTTGTCGATCTTTATTATTTTCCGGATGCCGTAGCCGAGGCGACTGCACGCTGTGGCTTGCGGGCAATCGTCGCGCCAACCGTAATCGATCAGAAGAGTCCCGATGCCGCCAATGGCGCACAGTCATTGCAACAGGCGAGGGATTTTGCCCACCGCTGGAAGGGGCGTAATTCCCGCATCACGCCCGCGATTGCGGCGCATTCGGTTTATACCCTGCCCTCGGAGTGGGTCCGGAAAGTTCGCGACGCGGCCGCAGAAGTCGGCGTAGCCACGACGATTCATCTTTCTGAATCGCCATTCGAAGTCGACGTTACCCGCAAAAACTATGACAGCACATCGACCGAGTTACTCGAAAAGCTCGGGTTCTTCGACAATCACACGATTGCCGCGCACGTAGTCTGGCCCACGAAGAGCGATCAACAAACACTGGCCGCGCGCAAGGTCGGCGTAATCCACAACCCGACCTCGAACATGAAAATCGCCTCGGGTATTGCGCCAGTTACCGACATGCTGGCAGACGGTGTGCTGGTGGGTCTGGGTACTGACGGTGCGGCGAGCAATAACGATCTGGATATGTGGGAAGAGATTCGTCTTGCCGCATTCCTTGCCAAGGTCAGCGAGATGCAGTCGACCGTCTTGCCTGCACGAACGGTGCTCAACATGGCCACCGCCGGTGGCGCGGCCGCGATTGGGTTGGCCGATCAGGTGGGTCAGCTAAAACCGGGCATGCGTGCCGATCTCATCCAGGTGTCGCTGGCAGACCTCACGTTCGTGCCGATCTACGACGTCGTCTCGCACCTGGTTTATGTTTCCGACGAGCAGGACGTTACCAGCGTGATTGTCGACGGCCGCGTCCTTATGCGTGATCGCCAGATTCTGTCTCTGGATGAAGCCAGGCTGCGCAAAGAGGCGACTGAGCTGGCCGCAAAGATCGCAGCCGGCTTGCCGCGCTAGATCAAGCCGTTTCCAGAAACTCTTCGCAAGTGGCACGTGAGGCAACCCCGGCAGGTATGCTGGCGCAGATCTTTCGCACGCCGTCACGGATGTAATCAATGCTGTCCTGGTAATCGTCGTCGGCATTCCAGTTGATCAGCGCGGCTTCGATCTGACCTAACCGTGCCTTGTTGCGCTGGTAGAAGGCACCCTGCGATTTGATTTCGCCGATTACGGACAGTGTGGCCGCGCGAATACGATCTGACTCCTCGGGCTTCATATCGACCAGGCCGGTCACTTAGTAGGTACCCCACTGGAACCGCGTTGCCGGACCGGTCGCCTCGGCGTATGCCTGCTCGAGCAATTCGATGGCCAGATCGTAGTTCCCGTCAGCCTGCTCGACGTCGGCCAGAGAAACCATGAAGTAATACGGTTGGTTGGATTTCTTGATTTCAGTCTCTAGCATGGCCCGCGCTTCGGCGTTCATACCGGCTTCGTTTAGCACATTGGAGGCCCCGTTCATGACAGTCTGACGCGCATAGACATCCGGGGTGGCCCGGTCGGCCCAGGCAATGAGTTTGCGTGTTTCTGCTTTCAGGTCGTCAGAAATTTCCGCTTCCGGGTCGTCGATACGCTCGAAACGCATTTTCCCTATAGCCGTGTACAGACGCTCGGTCGTGAACACGGACTCATCGCTGGCAATACGCTCCAGTGTGGCCAAGTATTTCTTGGTCAGATTTGCGCGATCAGCGCTACCGGATTCAGTCAATGCGGCAGTCAACTTCGCGCCGTCAAGCAGCGCCGAATACAGGTTGGCTTTCACAGCAACATAGCTGTCAACAAAGACATGCAGCTCGCCGAGCGCGTGTTCGACCTGTTCATCAGATAGCGGTATCGGCTTGTCAGGTCTATTTGCCGCGTCAATCGCTTGGCCGAGGTAATCAAGATAGAGCCGGGACCGCTCAACTGTGTTGTCAACGGGGCACGCTTCGTAGAGCCGCCGAAATACATCGGCCTGATCCCGATCTTCAAGAATGGTCTTGTTCTGGCCCCAGGAATAAAATGCCACGAGCCGGCAATCATTCGCGCTCAGTCGATCATCGTTGTCGAGCACACCGGCCAGCAGGTCGCTGACCGGCCGGGCATTCTGCAGCGTCAGATCGAGAACGTTGGCATACGCCTGGATATCGATGCCACCCGGAATGCGGGTGATCTCTGTTCCATCCGGAGAAAACACGATCATGGTCGGATAGCCCAGCACGCCAAAACGCTCGCCAATTTCCTGCGCATTGTCCGTATCGCCATCCAGGTACACAGGCACAAACAGGCGCGAGCGTTCTACAAAGCTGCTTGTATCAAATACGGTGACTTTGATTTCGTGACAAGGTGGGCACCACACAGCGCCCCAATAAAGAAATATGGGTTTTTGCTCTGCCCTGGCATGCGCAAAGGCTGCATCGACCGAACCCTGAAACCACTCGATATCACTCCCGGTTTCGTCTGGTTCCACCGGCGCGTTTGGAGTGTGTTCATCGGATACAACTGGCGTCTCCTTGGATTGTCCGCAGGCAACGAGCTGGGCTACCAATACAAGACTCACTACAGCTGTAAGAATATTGGGCATTATCAGTCTCAGGTCTTCCTATACATTGTCTGACAGAAAGGACACACCATAGCTCATCGGCGCAAGACCAAAGAACGTGGCGAGACTCTGACCGATATCAGCGAAAGTATCGCGGCGGCCCAGTGAACCCGGTGTCACCGACTTGCCGTAAACCAGCACCGGGATGTGCTCACGGGTGTGATCGTTACCCGGCCAGGTCGGATCGCAACCGTGATCGGCACTGAGTATCAACAAATCGTCATCGCCGAGCGCGTCGAGAATTTCCGGAACACGTCCGTCGAAATATTCGAGTGCATCGGCATAACCGGCAGGGTCACGACGATGGCCGTAGAGCATGTCAAAATCGACGAGGTTGGTGAATACGATGGAACGATCCGGCGCATCGCGCATCGCCGCGAGCGTCGCATCGACCAGCGCCGGGTTACCGGTTGCCTTTATTTTCTGTGAGATACCCTTGTGGGCGTAGATATCGGGAATCTTGCCTATGCCAATAACCGTGCCACCGGATGCGACTAACTTGTCCAGTACCGTTGGCGCCGGTGGCGGTACTGCCAGGTCACGCCGATTGCCGGTGCGCACGAAGTTGTCCGCTGCGGTGCCGACAAATGGACGGGCAATGACCCGGCCGATGTTGTATTGGTCGACCAACTCACGCGCGACATCGCAGATCTCATATAAACGTTCGAGTCCAAAGGCCTCTTCGTGACAGGCAATCTGAAACACACTGTCGGCCGATGTATAGACGATGGGTTTGCCGGTCCGGACATGCTCCTCGCCCAATTCGGCGACGATAACTGTACCCGACGAATGACAGTTAGCCAGCACCCCCGGCAGCTCGCAACGCGCAACAAATTTCTGCAGTAGCTCCGGTGGAAAAGTGTTTTCCTTTGCCGTGAAATAACCCCAGTCGTACAACACCGGGACACCGGCAATTTCCCAGTGCCCGCTGGGTGTGTCCTTGCCGCTGCTTAGTTCCGCCGCATGCCCGTAAGCACCAATGATATCGTCGCCACCAGCACACCCGGCAGGAAACTCGCCACAGCTTTCTTTGGCCGCATGCATGAGGCCCAACCGGGTCAGTTGAGGCAGCTGCAGACCGCCGTTGGCCTGAGTCGCTCGATACCTCGCGATTCCGCCGAGCGTGTTTGCCCCCGTGTCGCCAAAACGATCGGCATCAGCGGTCGCGCCGATCCCAAAGGAATCCAGAATGACTATAACGGCTCGGCGCATCAGGCTGCTCTTAAAAACGAGCCACGACTATAGCAAATGGGTATTGGCCAATGGCATATTCCGAGGTCTTTGGCGGACGCCCACACACTGACGGCAATTGCCGGAAATCTCACCGCCGATCCGACCGGCGGGTGAGACGGCAGCAAAACCGAACCGTTGAGTTCGGGTTACTGCTCGAGGACTTCGGTAACTAAGATAGCTGTCAGCGCGTCTTCAATGCGGCCAGGTCGAAAAAGTCGATTCGGCCGTCACTATTCAGATCCGCTGCCGGATTGAATGAGTTATCGCCTTCGGCGCTCAGGAACGCGCTGCGTATCGACTTGAGGACTTGACCCGGATCGGGATTGTCGCGAGTGCCGGATACCGGCGCTGATGTGACAGTAGCTGTTTCCGGATCG
>JAOTXR010000184.1 GCA_029862285.1 Gammaproteobacteria bacterium | reverse complement strand
ACACCAGCCAGTATTATTCCTGGCGACACCCTGACCATTACCGTGACTGACGCCGATCTGGATACCAACCCGGCCGTGGCCGAAACGGTCGATGTCACCGTTACCGACTCAGTCGAGATCGAGACTGTCACGCTAACCGAAACCTTGCCCAACTCGGGCGTCTTCAGTGCTACGTTGCCGACACAGTTTGGTACCGGTGGTACCGACGAAGACGGCACCCTCGATGTCCAGGCCCTGCAAACCGTGGTCGCCAGTTATGACGATGCGTTGCTGGCCAATGGCGATACGGCCACCGTCAGTGCCAATACCGCGGTCAACGCCGGTACCAGTGGCACCATCGAGCTTAGTCCGGACAACATCAATCCCGGCGACACGCTGACGATTACCGTGACCGATGCTGATCTGGACACCAACCCGGCCGTGGCGGAAACGGTCGACGTGACCGTCACCGATTCAGTAGAAGTCGAAACCGTCACCCTGACCGAAACCTTGCCGAACTCAGGCATCTTTATTGGCACGTTGGCTACGCAGTTCGGTATCGGTGGTACTGACGAGGACGGTACTCTCGACGTTCAGGCCAATGACGATATCGATGCCAGTTACGATGATGCATTGACCGATTCCGGTGGAACGGCCACTGTCACCGACACCACGATGGTTACCGGTGGTGTCGATGGCACCATCGTGATGACACCAGCCAGTATTATTCCTGGCGACACCCTGACCATTACCGTGACTGACGCCGATCTGGATACCAACCCGGCCGTGGCCGAAACGGTCGATGTCACCGTTACCGATTCCCTTGAAATCGAGACTGTCACGCTAACCGAAACGTTGCCGAACTCGGGCATCTTCAGTGCCACGTTGCCAACCCAGTTCGGTACCGGCGGTACCAATGAGGACGGCACCCTCGATGTCCAGGCGCTGCAAACTATAGTCGCCAGTTATGACGACGCGTTGCTGGCCAATGGCGACATGGCCACCGTCAGTGACAATTCCGCAGTTACCGGTGGTATGACCGGTGTCATTGATCTCACACCCGCCGTTTTATTCCCTGGCAACAGTCTTAGCGTGACTGTTACCGATTCCGATCTCAACGCCAATCCGCTGGTCGCAGAAAGCGTCAGTGTCACGGTAGTGAACACAACAACCAACGAGTCCGAAATATTGCTGTTGATTGAAACTGCCCCATCCACCGGCATATTCAGCAACACCCTCGCAACAATCGCCGGAACCGGTGGCGTGAACGATGACGGAACGCTGGAAGTCCAGGTTGGCGAAAACGTCACTGGCACTTACAACGATGCGTTAACCGCCAGCGGTGGCCCCGGAACTACGATGGACACGACCACCGTTGCGAGTGCCAGCGCTGACCTGGTTTTGGGTTCATCCGTCAGCGATTCAACACCGGCCGAGCTTCAGGCAATTACTTATACAATCACGCTAACCAACAACGGCCCCGACACGGCCACCAATATCACGGTGAATATTCCGCAGCCGGCCGGCGTCACTTTTGGACTGGGTAGCCCCGATCTGGGCACATGGCTTCCGGCAAGTCACGACTGGCAGATTGCCAGTCTGCCAGCAGCCGGTACCGCAACGCTCACACTGCCGGCTTCAGCGGATAGCGGCCAGCTCGGCAACACCATCGATGTCATTGCGACGGTAACGGCACTCGATCAGGTTGATCCCGATGTCCCAACGAGTACGTTGGTTCGGATCCTGGTCAGCCCACCGGGTGCTTTCAAGACCTGGGTCGGTGGAACAGGGGGTCCCGCCGCGCGAGTCGACTGGGATGAGCCCGATAACTGGTTCCCGTCTGGTGTCCCGGGGGGGAACGACGATGTTTACGTGCCAGCCACGGCGAACCCACCGGTACTAAACTCTGATGTGACCATCAGCACCATAGAAGTTGACAGCACAACCCTGGATCTCAACGGTTTTGATCTGACCGTGGCCGGCGAATTGAATGCCAAATGGGGTACGATCAACGGTCCTGGCAGCGTAATCATGAATGGCGGCCAGATTCAGGGCACTGTTCCCGATCTCGAGATCGCCGGTCTGGTTGATACCTCGGGGGACATAACGACATCCGGCAATCTGGTGATTTCCGGCGATTTTAATATCAAGAGCAAGAGCGTATTTGTTGGCGGTGATTTTTCCACGACCGGCACCGGGACCCTGATCATGCAACAGGGTGGCGACTACCTGGAAGTCTTTGGCAACACGCTTTTCGCCGGCGGCGATTCCTGGGCGCCATTCAGTGGTGGCCCCCGCCTGGATAACGGCGATATGGTTATTCATGGCGATTTCACGCAGACCGGGCATCCGCGCTCATTCGCCGCAGACTTCGGACACAAAACCATTTTTACGGGCCCAGCGAGCCAGCAAGTCAGTTTTGCCAACCCGGACAATTCGGTCCCCGCGATTGGGTCCAGGTTCGCCGAATTGCAGCTTGCAAAAGGGCCCGCCGATGGCGCCGTCGAACTGCTGACCGACATGTCAGTACTGGAAGACTTGATAGTGTTCCCCGGCTGGCAGCCGTCAATAATGTCATCTAATAATATGCTTACTGCTGGCGGTGCCGACATCCAGGGCGGCGGCACCTTTGACAATACCCGGCTGCAATTCGTTGATGGCGGAAAACTCAAACAAATCTTGAATGTCGCTTTCGACAATATGGCCCGTGATGAAGTCCAGATCACGATTAGCCAGCCGTCACTGTCCAGCTTCGATTTCATCGACTTTGACAACATTGATTTCCGCACCTGGCCGGACACCGCGGCGGGTGGCCTGTATGTCGAACTCGATCACCCCGGTGCCGCTGTGCCAACGCTGCAGGTACTGAACTCATTGCCGCAACACGGCGTGCCATGGACGAATACCATTGGTACTTTCAACCTGCTCTGGGTAATGCAACCAATGACACCGATGGGGATGGCCTTACTGACGCAGACGAATTTACTGCGAACAGTAATCCGCGAGATCCGGACACCGATGGTGACGGACTGAATGACGGCACCGAAGATCTGATCGGCACAGATCCCACTAATCCGGATACAGATGGTGACGGTCTCGACGACAGCGACGACATTGCAGCCGGCGCGAATCCACTGAATCCGGACAGCGATGGTGATGGTGTAGGCGATGGCCTGGAAGTCGATATTGGATCCGACCCAGGTGTTGCTGCGACTAACGTATTTCATATGGACGCGATCGGTGGCAACGACGTCAACACCGGATTGAGCTGGGGTCAGGCACTGGCGACTAACACTGCCCTGGTAGCCGGCCCACTGAGTGCGGTAAACGGCACGCCGACCGATCCGGTTTACGTGTTATATGAGGCCGGCGGTTATGGTGCGTTTTCGCTTACCGGCCGCAATGACATCGTCCTGCTGGGTTCCGTTGGTCCGGGAACTCCGGTGCCTCGAAAGCCTGCGGATTCCAGGTTCAATTCACCCACGACCGCTGCGGTGCGTTTGACCGATAGTTCTGGTATTCACCTTCGATCGCTGGACTTGACCGGAAACAGTCCGGCGAACGGTGGTGGACTGTTACTGGATGGCGCAGGCGGCACCGTAGCAACTGCCGATGGCATCCTGATTCAAAACAGCGTTGCAGCAACCGGTGGCGGTGGCTTCTATGTAGACACCGGGTCCGATCTGAGGATCGACAATTCCGTTATCAGTGCCAACACTGCGCCAGATGGCGGTGGTGGCATGGTTTTGGGCGCCCTGACCATGACCAACTGCAACATCGGTGGGAACATTGCTACCGGCGCTGTCGATGGCGGTGGCGGTTTGTTGTTGCGTAATAGTCTGCCCATCACTGTCACGGATTCTGTTATCTCCGGCAACTATGCAGAAGAAAACGGTGGCGGCCTGATGCTCGACCTGGTCACGGCCGATCAGACCATCAAGAACAACCTGATAGTAGGCAACGCCAATAACAACTCCGATGGTGGTGGCTTACACGGTGGCGATATCAACGTCGGACCGACCATCGTGATCGAATCAAACACGATCGCCTGGAATCAGTCACTCGCTAACAACAGGGGTGGGGGTATCTTGTTGACCAACCGTTTTGACACCGGAGCGACCCGTAACAATATCCTCTGGTTCAACGATGACGGCACCCTGGGTGTCGATGCGAATGACAGTTTCTTCGACCAGAGCGCAAGCGGACCGATTGAATTCAACAACATCGAGCTGGACCCGACCGCCGGTGCCAACAACAATCAGGGTGTCGATCCGTTGTTCGAATCCGGCTTCTATCTGAACCCTGGCTCCCCCTCAGTCAATGCCGGCAGCATGACAGCGGCAGCCGCCGGGTTGGGTGCGCCATACACGACCGACGTTTCCGGTAGCGGTGATGCGGGCACGCTGGACCAGGGTTATCACCATGACGGCGCCGACATCGGAGCCGCGGACAATGCAGCACTGGTCAAGTTTGGGTGCGCCGTGCCAGGAGAGCTGGAGGTGCAGTTTATGCCCAACCTGTTTGTCAGTGGCATGGGAACGGTCAATATCGGTCCCGGCCATCTGGTAGCTGTCCGCATTGCGCCAAGCGATTTATCAGGTGCAGTCATAGACGACCGCTCGTCAGTCACCTATCTGCAACCCGATGGGGCCGGGTCTCGCCTGGCCGTCGATCTCGGCAATGACGCTTATCGTATCAGTGCATTCGATTTTGCTGTGTCACCTGCAACGGTAGATATTGCGCTGGTAATCGATGGCGTCAACAGCGGCATCGTCGTGCAGTCACCGCCGCTCAACACCATCCCGGGTTGTTGAGAATACGTCGCCCAGCCGGATCAGTGTGTGCGGGCCGAACAGTGGCGTTGGTTGAGCGTGCATGCGCACTTGAGCGGGCGGGCGGATCCGGTTGTCAAGCACAGCAAATGGCTCTGACCCCTTTTCACACTCGCAATTAAGATGGACTCGAAAGTGTTACCGTTTTTTGCGCCGGCGATCCCCGCCTACGCGCCGGTCAGGGAGAATCGCGCCGGGTCGGGCGCGCGCACGGCGCATTGAGTTAGTACGGCGTTGCGCCACACGCTGTTCTTTTTGAAATCCGTCACTGGTTGCATCATTCGCCGCTTCAAGATGCGTTGTGGCACCCGCGCTGGCCATGGCCTGTTGAAATGAATTGGCCGTCACGCCGTCCATGCTCTCACCCAGGACAATGGGGTTGCCGGCAAATAGCTGAGCTTGGTCTTCGCTATCAAATTGGAACAAGTTTTCAAGAACGAGTCGGACATCTTCGGGTTCGTGTCCGGACT
>JAOTXR010000183.1 GCA_029862285.1 Gammaproteobacteria bacterium | reverse complement strand
ACGGGGAGTCTCAGCAGGTGGGACAACAAGCAATAAATGGCAGCAAAATAGCTACTGCGCGCAGGATCAGCGCCGGCAAGCCGCTACGCGATCTGACCGAAGAAGCACTAAGCGGGTACTTCGCGAGTCTGAATGGGCATCAGCCGGCAGAATTGTACGGGCTTGTCTTGCGTGAGGTTGAGGAGCCACTGCTTCGATCAGTCATGGAATACACGCGTGGCAATCAGAGTCGTGCGGCGGAGGTGCTGGGCATCAACCGTGGCACTCTACGAAAGAAGCTGAGGATCTACGGCCTGGCCGACAGCCGCTGAGCACACGAACTTGCGCGCGCTGCTAAGTGTTTCAAACAAGACGGGAATCGTCGAGTTTGCGCGCAGTCTCGCAACGCTGGGCGTAGAGCTTGTCTCTACCGGCGGTACCGCGGCATTGCTGCAGCGCAACGACATCGACGTCACCGACGTGGCCCGCCAGACTGGTTTTCCTGAAATTATGGATGGCCGGGTTAAAACTCTGCACCCGAAAATACACGCGGCGCTGCTCGCTCGGCCGGGCGTAGACGATACGGTACTCCAGGAACTCGATCTCGAGCGCTTCGATCTCCTGGTCGTCAATCTCTACCCCTTCGAACAAACTATCGCTGAGCCGGACTGTACCCGCGAGCGGGCAATCGAAAATATCGATATCGGCGGTCCGGCAATGCTGCGCGCCGGCGCAAAGAATCACGCCGCCGTCGCGGTGGTCGTGGAACCGGCTGACTACGGGGCAGTGCTCACGGCAGTGAAATCCGGCGCCTTTGACGACCAGTTCCGGTACGAGCTCGCGGTGAAAGCCTTTTTGCATACTGCCGGTTACGATGCGGCGATAGCTGACTATTTGAATACGCACAACAGCGCCGCGGCGGGACACCTATTCGGCCAACAGCAGATACTGCCACTGGTTAAGCGTACCGATTTGCGCTACGGGGAAAACCCGCACCAGCAGGCTGCATTTTATGAATACGGCCGGATCCGCGAAGCCTCCATCACGGAGGCGACCCAGATACAGGGCAAGGAGCTGTCTTTCAACAACATCGCCGATGCCGATGCCGCCATGGAATGCGTACGTCAATTCTATGAGCCGGCATGTGTCATCGTCAAGCACGCCAATCCCTGCGGCGTGGCAGTCGACGAGGACGGGCTCGCAGCGTATCGACGGGCATTTTCCACCGATCCTACGTCGGCGTTTGGCGGGATCATTGCGACAAACCGCAGTCTTGACGCTGCTACGGCCAAAGAGATGCTCAAGCAGTTCGTTGAAGTCCTGATCGTCCCGGAGGTGCAGGCGCCGGCACGGAAAATCCTCGAAAGCAAACCCAAGCTGAGAGTTCTGGTTACGGGCTGGTGGGACATGGAGCGAGTTTCCGGAGTCGAATATCACTCGATCAACGGCGGACTACTGGCGCAGGAACGTGATATCAAACTGGTCAACACCGCGGACCTCGAAGTCGTCACAGAGCGCTCACCGACCGAGCACGAGTTGCGCGACCTGTTATTCGCCTGGAAAGTGTGCAAGTTTGTCAAATCAAACGCCATTGTCTTCGCCAAGGACCAGATGACCATCGGCATTGGTTGCGGTCAGACAAGTCGTGTGCACAGCACCCGAATTGCAACAATGAAGGCAGTAGACGCCGGACTGGCAATCAAGGGTTCGGCGATGGCCTCAGACGCGTTCTTCCCTTTCCGTGACGGCATTGATGGCGCGGCGGAGCACGATGCAATTGCTGTGATTCAGCCGGGCGGATCACGCCGCGACGACGAGGTAATCGCTGCTGCCAATGAGCATGGCATGGCGATGGTTTTCACTGGCATGCGCCACTTCAGACACTAAGCACACCAGATGAAGGTACTAATAATTGGCGGCGGCGGCCGCGAACACGCACTTGCCTGGCAAGTGGCACAGACCGAAAACACCGCGGAAGTGCTGGTGGCGCCCGGCAATGCCGGTACCGCAAACGAAGCCGGGGTGCGGAATGTCGATATCGATGCAAATGACACTGGCGGACTGATCCGGCTGGCACAGTCAGAACACGTTGACCTGACGATAGTCGGACCCGAGGCTCCTTTGGTAGCTGGAATCGTCGATGACTTCAGCAATGCCGGTTTGCGCTGTTTTGGGCCATCGCGACTGGCAGCACGGCTGGAAGGATCCAAGGCCTACATGAAAGAGTTCCTCGAAACCAACCGCATCCCGACCGCCAATTATGAGGTCTTCGACAGGCTGGAACCGGCAATCGCCCGAATTCGGGAGCGCGGTGCGCCGATCGTGATCAAGGCCGACGGTCTCGCTGCCGGCAAAGGTGTCATCGTGGCGCACACGACCGCCGCCGCAGAGCAGGCTGCACGCGAGATGCTCGCTGCTGGTCGTTTTGGTGCTGCCGGCCGGCGGGTGGTGGTCGAGGACTTCCTCCACGGCGAGGAAGCGAGTTTCATCGCCCTGGTCGACGGCGAGTTTATCCTGCCACTGGCCACGTCACAGGATCACAAGGCGCGCGATGACGGCGATTGTGGACCCAATACGGGTGGCATGGGTGCCTATACGCCCGCACCGATAATCACGCCAGAAGTTCATCGGCGGATCATGGACGAAGTCATGCAACCGACCGTCCGGGCATTACGCGATGCTGGCACGCCTTACGTCGGATTCCTCTATGCCGGCCTGATGATCGATGGCGACGGCACGCCGCGTGTCCTGGAGTTCAATTGCCGGATGGGAGACCCTGAAACCCAGCCAATCATGATGCGGCTTCGCAGCGATCTTGCAGCACTCTGCAATGCCGCAATCGATGGCCGCCTTGCTGACGCACAGGTTGAATGGGACACGCGTGCGGCGGTTGGTGTCGTTCTTGCCGCGGGTGGCTATCCGGGAAAATACCGCAAGGGTGATGCAATAAGCGGACTGGATGAGAACATGGCAGATACCAAAGTGTTCCATGCCGGTACCATGCAAACGAACGGCAATGTGGTCACGGCAGGCGGGCGGGTTCTGTGTGTGGTCGGTCTGGGGGACACCGTCGGGCAGGCGCAGCGTCTCGCCTATCGGCGCGTCAGCGGGATTCATTGGAATGACGTCCAGTATCGACGCGACATTGCTTATCGCGCCATCGCCCGCGAAGGCCTATAGATCAGATTACTCCAGGGCGATGACCAGCGATGCGTCGTAGTTCTTCCAGCTGATCGGCACCACAAAAGAACGTAGCTCCGGTGGCACGACGATCTTGTCCAGGCGCCCGACAACCACGATCGGCACGGATATCAGAAATTCGTTGCCATATTCCTTGCGTGCATTACCTGAAATGACATTGGCCACTTCACCGACCATGTCGCACATGTTTTCGTGACCGGTATTCTCTTCACCAAGAGTCGTCAGCAGTACTTTTAGCAATACTGGCGGCGCAGTAAAATAAACACTCCCACGCCGTTTGCCGGTTACGCCAATAATACCGGTAAAGCCCTTGATCTCGTTATTGCAGTTGCTGGCCAGATACGGCGTGCCGATTTGTGCCTGCTCCCCACCCATATGCAAAAAGAAATGAGTCGCTCCCTGAATGAAGATCTGCAGATCTGACTCATCCATAATTTTTTTCCTCAAGCAGTTCGCGGAATGCCCGATTCAGCTCATCCTCGGTGAACGGCTTGCAAAGAAAACCATTGGCACCCTTCTTCAACGCTTCGATCGCGGTCGCCTTGTCAGACAGCGCTGAGATCACGAGAATGATGACATTCGGATCCATCTCCACCATCCTCTCGACGCACTCGATGCCACCCATCTCGGGCATCGTGAGATCCATCGTGACGATGTCGGGACGCACTTGGGGAAATTGCTCCAGTGCATCGACTCCGTTGGTCGCGGTAGCCACCACCTCCAACCCGTCGACTTCTGTCGAGCGCTCTATCTTTCTACGGATGATGTTTGAATCATCAACAATCATGAGTTTCATGACATTCACCTTTCGGCCTGGTTATAACAACGGCTCATGCCGCCTGGTCCAAATCATGCGGAACTGAAGGAAGCGTGATCTTGAATTGCGTGTACTCACCACGAGCTGTAGACACCCTGACCCGCCCATCGAGCTCATTGACGAGGTTCCTGATTACATCCATACCGACACCACGACCAGCATCGGTACTTACTACTTCACTGGTGGAGAAACCACGTTGGAAAATAAGGGCCATTAACGCACGTTCGTCCATCTTCTCGACCTGGTCGGCACCGACAAAACCTTTCTCGACGGCCGTGCGACGAATGAGATCGATGTTCAGACCGCGCCCATCGTCCCGGTACGAGAATTCGAACCCGCCGTTGGGTCCAAGCGGTATGAATTTCATGGCAATACGACCAACCTGGCCCTTGTTGATTTGCAGGCGTTCATCCGGCGTTTCGATACCATGAGTTACACCATTGCGAATGAGCTGAACCGCCATATCCTTCACCGGGCCACGATAAATTTCCGGTACGTGCTTGCCCTCAAGACCAATGCAGTGGACATTGACCCGTTTGCCCTGCTCCGTGCCAATTCGTTCCGCGAGGTTGTGCAACAGTGCCGACAAATCGGTGCGTGGCGCCGCCCGCTGATCGTTTTCAACGGCTGCTATGTTGCTGCGATCAAACGCCGACCGGAAATCGATCAGACGCGCGACCAGCTCCCGCACGGACTGCACGTGACCCAGTAATTCATCCAGTTTGATAGTCAAAGGCAGGAAGTCGGTGCCACGAACTACGGGCCGTGACTGGATTTCCACGATCAGATCCTCGAGCTCATGCGCATGAATTTCGACCGATTGCAGTCCCAGCGCGCACGCCTCGCCTTTTACCGTATGAACTTCCCGGAAAATCTGATCGAGCTTGGCCTTGTACACTTCGGCGCCCTTGGCAGGCCGCTTCAGTATCGAGTTGATCTTTCCGAGCGCACGCTCGGATCCACACAGGAAGTCTGTCAGCATTTCCGGTTCGATATGCAGGATATCCATGAGCATATCGAGTTGTGCCGAGGAATGGGCCCGGGACTCCTGTAACTCCCGCTCCAGACTGACGCGATCGGTAATGTCGCTGACACTGACCAGCAGGTGCGACAACTCGTCGTCAACCAGCACACGGCGAAAATCGAAACCCAGATACCGGGTCTGAAACTGGCTGCCGTCGGCACCAAAGTGCACTTCCACTTCATTTAGCGGGTTGAGATCGTCCACGAGGTTTTGATTGACACGCTTGCCAAAAAACAGACTGATGTAGTCGCGCGCAACTTTCAGCGTGGTCTCC
>JAOTXR010000182.1 GCA_029862285.1 Gammaproteobacteria bacterium | reverse complement strand
CCCTTGTCAACTACCCACATCGGCCCACCATGGGGGTTGTCGGGGTGGTCGGTGTTGCGGTAGATCATTGACAGCGTCACTTCCGTGAGCTTGATGGACATACCGAAGAAACCTACGATCCACATCCAGAAAACTGCGCCCGGACCACCCAAAGCGATTGCCAGAGCCACACCACCTATGTTGCCGAGACCGACAGTTGCCGACAATGCAGCAGACAAAGCCTGGAAGTGATTGATCGCGCCGGGATCGTCTGGGTCATCGTAAGTACCGCGCAACACCTTGGTACCGTGAGTCAGTGCCCGGTATTGGCTAAAGCCACTCCAGAGGGTGAGGATGACGCCAGTCAGGAGCAGAAGATAGAGAACATATTCGTGCCAAAGCACACCACCTATCGCGGCCAGTACGGCATTGAACTGTTCCACTCTATGTCCCCTTCACTGGTTGGCTTTTTTACAGTCCGACAATAATGTCAGTACGCGTGTGCGACGCGCAAGCCAAATGCCGCGTTGCATCAGCGGATTGAGCGATTCCGCCGGGTTTTTCATGGTTTGGTGCTGCGGGCTTTGCTCAGGCGGCCTCGAAAATGGCAGTCACACCCATGCCGCCACCCGTGCAGACCGAGATCAGACCGCGTCGGGCATTAGTGGTGTGCAGTGCTTTCGACAGGATACCGATCAGTCTGGAGCCGGTGGCACCAAATGGATGCCCTGATGCCACACTACCGCCATGCACATTGAGTTTGTTGCGATCTATCGCACCCAGCGGTTCGGAACGGCCCAGTCGATCGCGACAGAAATCCGGCGATTCCCACGCGGCCAGTGTGCATAGCACCTGCGCGGCAAAGGCTTCGTGAATTTCGTAGAGATCGAAATCCTGCAGCCGGAGGTTTGCCTGTTGCAGCATTTCCGAGACTGCATAGGCCGGTGCCATGAGCAGGCCTTCACCGCCGACAAAGTCAACCGCGGCAACCCGCGCGTAAGTAAGATAGGCAAGCACGTCCAGCCCGCGTTGACGGGCCCATTCCTCCGATGCCATAAGCACGCAACCGGCGCCATCGGTTAGCGGCGTGCTGTTACCGGCAGTCAGCGTGCCGGTATCGCTGCGATCGAAAACCGTTTTGAGCTTGGCAAGTTTCTCCATGGAGCCGCCACGACGCAGGTTATTGTCCTGTTCGATACCCATAAACGGTGACACCAGTCCGTCATAGAAACCATCGTCGTAGGCGCGTGCCAGGTTATTGTGACTGGCCAACGCGAGTTCGTCCTGGGCCTGGCGGCTGATGTTCCATTCCTTCGCCATGAGTTCGCAACTCTCACCCATCGACAGGCCTGTACGTGGTTCGACAACACCGGGTGTTACCGGTTTGAAGTGTCGCGGCCGTATGCCGAGCCAGGGCTTTAACCGGTCAGTGGTGCTGCGTGCGCGATAACTTTTCATCAGCAACTTGCGATAGTCGTCCGGATAAACAATGGGTGTATCGCTGATCGTATCTACACCGCCGGCGATTCCCGCATCGATCTGCCCCAACGCAATCTTGTTGCCAATGAGAATCGCCGATTCCAGGCTGGTACCGCAGGCACGCTGGATATCGAATGCCGGTGTCTCGGCTGCCAAACCGGAACCCAGCGTGGATTCACGCGCGAGGTTCCATTGCGCGGTGTGCTTGATTACGGCACCGAGCGAGACATCACCGAGCTTCTCGCCCTTCAGACCGAAACGGTCGACCAGACCGGACATCGCGGCAGACATCATGTCCTGGTTACTCAAATCGGCGTAGACAGTATGGGCGCGACAAAAGGGAATGCGATTGGCGCCAACGATGGCAATGCGTCGCGGGGTGTTCATTCACTGGACTCCTGCTAATTCTGCGTCACTTAATGTAGCGGCTGTGCTAACTTGCGCAGTTCATTATGAACGACATTGACCAGCCACGTCTGCAGCAAATCCGGGTTGAGATTCGCGGCTTGCTGAGCCTGGCCGGGCCACTCATCGCCAATAACATAGCGCTGGTCGGGATGACGTTCACCGATACCGTGATGGCGGGCAATATCAGTGCCCGCGATCTGGCGGCGGTCGGTGTCGGCAACGCTGTCTGGTTTGCGGTTTTCCTGTTCGGGCTGGGTAATCTCATGGCGTTGAGCCCGATCACCGCACAAGCCCTGGGCGCTCGCCGGCAAGCCGAGGTAGGGGTTTACTCGCGGCAAAGCCTGTGGCTTAGCTTATTGCTCGCAGTATTGACGGTGGCAGTGTTTCTGAACGCCAGCCCGATCATGAGTTTTATCGGGATCCACGAGGATTTCCGGGGATTGGCCGGCGATTACGTGATGGCAGTCAGTTGGGGTATCCCCGGTGTTTTTGCTTATCTGGTGCTGCGGTTTGTCAGTGAAGGGCTGGGTCACACCCGCCCAATCGCGCTGATTGCCATTGCCGGGCTCATTTTTAATGTATTCGCCGACTATGTATTGATGTACGGCAAGCTGGGTTTTCCAGCCCTGGGTGCAGTGGGCTGTGGTTATGCGACATCCGCAGTGCACTGGGGCATGTTTTTTATCATGTTGTGGTACGTCACCCGTGGCAATCGGGCGCTGTATTCCCCACTGAAACTGTTTGAGCGTTTTGACTGGCCGGATGTCAGGCGACTGGCGGAAATTGTGCGTCTGGGCCTGCCGATCGGGATCGGTATGCTGGCGGAGGTGGGTCTGTTCAGTGCCGCGGCTTTATTAATGGGACGTCTCGGCACCGCGGCAGCTGGTGCGCACCAGATCGCAATTAACTATGCCGCGACGATGTTTATGGTGCCGCTCGGCATTCACTCGGCAATCATCGCCCGGGTGGGCTACAAAGTCGGTCGCGGCGATCAAATCGGTGCCAGGCTTACCGGCAATACCGGTATTGCTGTTTGTGCCGGTGTGATGCTGATTTCAGCGATTATCCTGTTGTTGTTTGCGGATGTCATCGTTGGTTTCTATACCAGTGATGAGGCGGTGCACCAGATTGCATTGGGGTTGCTATTGATGGCCGCCATTTTCCAGGTGTCGGATGGCGTGCAGGTAGCCGCAATGGGTGCGTTGCGAGGATTAAAGGACACGGCGGTGCCGATGGGTCTTAGTATCTTTGCTTACTGGGGCGTCGGTTTTCCACTGGCGTGGTACATGGTCGTTGTGCAGGAACGCGGGCCGGTCTGGGTATGGGCGTCGCTCGTTGCGGGGCTCACTGTTGCGGCGGTGCTGCTTACGTCGCGGTTCTTTCGCATTACCGGGCCTGGGGCGGCGAGTCTGGACGCGGGGCGGCGAGCCTAGAAGCCGGTATTTGTCTGCAGCTCCGAAGAAAGTCGCTGCAGACAAACAACCGTCTTCTTTCTCGCCGCCTGTTTGAGTCTTTCCCACGCCATGCGGTGCCCAAGCAACGTCGAGGCAGTCAGGTTTCCTGAGTCAGGAAGAAACGGCAGAAGTCGTGGTGCAAGCGCACCGTGTGGATTGGGAGTTCGTCCGGCAACTTCGCTCCTTGCGTTTGGGAGGGGAAATTGCGTGCGGCGGCGAGTCCGATTTGCGTGTATCGGGACACGCCGTCTTGATACGTCGCGGAGCGACGCATCTGTGAGGCCGCAGGCCGAGCTTAGAAGCCGGTATTTGTCTGCAGCTCCGAAGAAAGTCGCTGCAGACAAGCAACCGTCTTCTCTCTCGCCCGGGAACGCCGTTTCGCAAAAGCGACCCTTAGCTGCGATTGTGCACACCAGGTGGCGGCGAGCATAGAAGCCGGTATTTGTTTACGCCTCCGAAGAAAGTCGCTGCAGACAAGCAACCGTCTTCTCTCTCGCCGGGGAACGCCGTTTCGCAAAAGCGACCCTTAGCCGCGATTGTGCACACCAGGTGGCGGCGAGCATAGAAGCCGGTATTTGTTTACGCCTCCGAAGAAAGTCGGCGCAAACAAACAACCGTCTTCTCTCTCGCCGTCGGTTTGAGTCTCTCTCAGCTGTCGCCGCGACGGCGATGGTTTGCCGCAAAGATGCGCGACGGCGATAGTTTGCCGCAAAGACGCACGGGCAAAATTAGTGTTGTGCGCGCATTTTCTCCAGCATCGGTAGAGCTTCGGCGAGTACGCTCTGGTACGAGGGGCGTTCGAAGAGCCGTCGTGCGTAATGGGCGAGGTTCGATTTGTCGCCAAAAGGATGCAGCTCCTGAGCGTAGAACAATGGTGCCGCGGCGGCACAATCGGCCATAGTGAAATCGTCGCCCATCAGCCAGGTGCGTTCGGCCAGTTCGGAATCCATATAGCCGAACATGACATCGATTTTCTCCCGGCTCTTGTCGATCAGGTTCTGATTTTGTTCCGCTTGTGGTTTGCGTGACTCAAAAAACAGTGACGACACAGAGTCGTTGAGATAGAGATCCATCATGCGATCACGGAAACGGACTTGCCGCCGGTTGTCTGCATCGCCCGGTATGAGATCGGGACCCTTGTCGGATACCTGGTTCGCGTATTCCACGATAATTGTCGATTCCGGAATCATGTGGCCATTGTCCAGCACCAGCAATGGCACTTTACCTATCGGGTAAATATCGCGATATTTCTGTCGCGCTTCCTCGTTACCGAGCGCAACGATCTCCGGCTCGAACGACAGCTCCTTCTCGTTGAGCGCGATGAGCGCCTTTTGCGAGTAGGTCGAAATGGGCAAATAATAGAGTTTCATGGCATGACCTCGGGGCGCTTGCGGGCGGGCACTGATTATAATGCCACGGAAATGGGGACCTCTCTCAAATGGGTGGGGAATCCCCGCTTGTCTGCGTGGTCCTATTGGATTAGCCTCGCGGCTCTTTCGAACCAAATTGCGGTGTTCCCCGATGAATCGATCATTGCTCGCGTCATTTTCGTTATTGGTAGTGCTGCTCACTGGCTGCAACGCTCCTGACCAGTCCGTCAACACGCCTGAAAAGGCGGTCACGACACCAGAGGCCGAAGTCGCCAATGCGGCGTCTCAGGAACTCGCGGCAATAGTCGATGGCTACTTCCAGGCAAATCTGGAGCTCAATCCGATTTTTGCAACTTTTATCGGCGACCATCGTTTCGACGATCGGCTAGCCAACAGCATCGGGCCACAGCACATGCAAAATCAGCTCGATCTCGAACGGAAGTATCTTCGCGAAATTGGCGAGATCGACAAGTCCTCACTCGGCGGGCAGGACTTACTGAGTTACGAAATTTTCGAGCAGGCCCGGCGTGATGGCATTAAAGGGTTCACTTTTCCGACTCATTTCATGCCGATCACACAGTTTTTTAGCACACCGAATTTCTTTGCCCAACTCGGTTCGGGTTCCAGTGC
>JAOTXR010000181.1 GCA_029862285.1 Gammaproteobacteria bacterium | reverse complement strand
GACCCGCTTTGTATTCATCACCGGCGGTGTTGTGTCATCCCTGGGCAAGGGCATTTCAGCGGCCTCTCTGGGGGCGATACTCGAAGCGCGTGGGCTCAAGATCAGCATGATCAAGCTGGATCCATACATCAATGTTGATCCGGGGACAATGAGCCCGTTCCAGCACGGTGAAGTTTTCGTTACAGCGGATGGTACCGAGAGCGATCTCGATCTCGGGCACTATGAACGATTTGTGCGCACCACCACCGGGCGTAACAGCAATTTTACTACCGGTCGTATTTACGAAACCGTAATTCGCAAAGAACGGCGCGGCGATTATCTCGGAGCGACCGTGCAGGTCATTCCGCACATTACCGACGAGATTATCCGGAGCATTCGTCTTGGTGCCGGCGATGCCGATGTCTGCATGGTTGAGATTGGCGGGACTGTCGGCGATATTGAGTCTTTACCGTTTCTCGAGGCCATCCGGCAGTTTGGGGTCGAGTCCGAGCCGGGCCAGGTTGTTTATATGCACTTGACGCTGGTGCCGTATATAGCGACTTCACGCGAGATGAAGACCAAGCCGACCCAGCATTCCGTAAAAGAACTGCGGTCGATCGGTATTCAGCCCGATGTGCTGCTGTGTCGCGTCGATCGGCCACTACCGCGCGATGAGCGGCGCAAGATTGCGCTGTTTACCAATGTTGCAGAGGCCGCCGTTATTCCGGCAGTCGACGCAGATGATATTTACAAGATACCGATGCTGCTGCACCAAGAAGGTCTGGATGACATCGTGGTGGAGAAGATGCAGCTCGACCTGCCGCCGGCGGACTTGTCGGAGTGGGCGAGTGTCGTCGAAGCAAAGAAGAACACCACGGCAGAAGTCAATATTGCGATGGTCGGCAAATACGTGCACTTTCGCGACTCCTATATATCGTTGAGCGAAGCACTGACTCACGCAGGCGTGCACACCGCAACCAAGGTGAATATCCACTACGTCGAGTCACAGCAAATCGAAGAGGATGGCCCGGAGCTGCTCGCCGGTATGGATGCTGTATTGGTACCTGGTGGCTTCGGTGAGAGGGGGGTGGAAGGGAAAATTCGGGCGGCGCAATATGCGCGTGAACGCGGTATTCCCTATTTGGGCATTTGTCTGGGACTGCAGGTTGCGGTAATCGATTTTGCCCGAAACGTTGCCGGTTTGAGGGGTGCGCAGAGTACCGAGTTTGATCGCAATACGCCGCACCCGGTCATTGCGCTAATTACTGAGTGGCAGGATCATGAGGGCCAGATTGAGCGACGCAGTGCCGATTCAGATCTGGGAGGCACAATGCGCCTTGGCGCCCAGGAATGCGTTCTGCGACCGGAAACGCGCGCCGCCATGCTCTACGGCAGCAGCAGCGTAATGGAGCGTCACCGGCATCGCTACGAATTCAACAACACCTATCGGCGGCGTCTGACCGAGGCCGGGTTGCTGGTGTCCGGGTTGTCTGTAGACGATCTCGTGGAAATCGTGGAAATCGAAGATCATCCCTGGTTTGTCGCGTGTCAGTTCCATCCGGAATTCACTTCGACCCCACGCGACGGGCATCCACTCTTTTCCGGTTTTGTTGATGCTGCCCGTCGTAATCGTTCAGAGCAGTTGCCGCAACGCGCGCGCGCCTGAACACGATGGAACTGTGTGGTTTCAACGCGGGGCTAAGCAGCCCTCTGTTTCTCATCGCCGGTCCCTGCGTGATTGAGAGTGAGCAACTCGCGATAGACACTGCCGGTACGTTGCTTGAGATGTGCCGCAGGCATGAAATACCGTTCATCTTTAAATCGTCCTTCGATAAGGCAAACCGGTCTTCGATCGACAGTTTTCGCGGTCCCGGTGTCGAGAAGGGCTTGCGAATACTGGCGAATGTGCGTGAGCAGATTGGCGTACCGGTGCTAACCGACGTGCACGAAGACACCCCGTTGTCTGAGGTAGCCGCCGTTGTCGATGTTATGCAGACGCCGGCATTATTGTGCCGACAGACCAATTTCATCGTCGCGGTGGCATCGCAGGGCAAGGCGGTCAACATCAAGAAAGGACAGTTCCTTTCGCCCTGGGAAATGCGTAATGTAGTCGATAAGGCGCGCAGCACCGGCAACCAGCAGATTATGGTGTGCGAGCGCGGGTTCTCCTTCGGCTACAACAACCTGGTCTCTGACATGCGCTCGCTGGCGATTATGCGGGAAACGGGTTGCCCCGTCGTATTTGATGCGACCCACTCGGTACAGCTTCCCGGTGGGCGGGGCGATGCATCCGGAGGGCAGCGCGAGTTTATTCCGGTGCTGGCACGGGCCGCAGTCGCTGCGGGTATCTCCGGTATATTTGCAGAGACGCACCCGGACCCGGAACGGGCGCTCAGCGACGGCCCCAATGCCTGGCCGCTGGATCACATGGACGCGCTGTTGAGTACTTTGGTGCAGATCGATCGTGCCGTAAAACAAAGACAGCTGGCCGAAGACAGCTTGCGTGATTAGCACTGAGAGAGTAATGCCACAATGAGTACAATCAAGACCATCAGAGGCCGGGAAATACTCGATTCGCGTGGAAACCCCACCGTCGAAGCCGACGTAATACTCGAATCGGGAATCATGGCGCGTGCCGCCGTACCGTCTGGTGCGTCAACGGGAGCCCGCGAGGCGGTCGAGCTGCGCGACGGCGACCCGGCGCGGTACCTGGGCAAAGGCGTTCTGGCTGCAGTGGCGCACATTAATGGTGAGTTGCGCGAGGCAGTTACCGGAATGAGCGTAACAGAGCAACGCGAGCTGGATCAGACCATGATCGAGCTGGATGGCACTGAGAACAAGTCACGCCTGGGGGCCAACGCCATACTCGCAGTCTCTCTGGCGTCAGCACGTGCTGCGGCGAATGAGTCCGGCCAGGCACTGTACCGATACATCACAACATTGGCAGACAACGATAAATCTGTCGCTATGCCTGTGCCCATGATGAACATCATCAATGGCGGGGCCCACGCCGACAATAGTGTTGATATTCAGGAATTCATGATCATGCCGCTGGGCGCGCCGAGTTTTCGGGAAGCGTTGCGTTACGGGGCCGAAATTTTCCATGTGCTGAAAAAAGTGCTGCATGACCAGGGCATGGCAACCTCGGTTGGAGACGAGGGCGGGTTCGCGCCAGACCTTCCGTCGAATCAGGCGGCGCTGGATACGATTATGATTGCCATTGAGCAGGCCGGATATTCACCGGGGGACCAGATTGCTCTCGCGCTCGATGTCGCATCCTCTGAGTTCTGCGCGAACGGCCAGTACCGGCTGGCTTCGGAAGGAAAAGAATTCGACGCCGCCGGTTTCAGTCAGTACCTGGTGGACTTGGTCGATCGCTATCCGATCGTTTCGATCGAGGACGGTATGGCCGAGGATGACTGGCCAGGCTGGGCGGTGCATACCGACGCGTTGGGCAATCGGCTGCAACTGGTTGGCGATGACCTGTTTGTGACCAATACCAGGATACTGAAGAAAGGCATTGACGAGGGTATTGCCAATTCGATTCTCATCAAGCCAAACCAGATCGGCACTTTGACCGAAACGCTGGAGGCAATCGCGATGGCCGAAGAGGCCGGCTACTCAGCGGTCATATCTCATCGTTCCGGCGAGACTTCCGACAGCACTATTGCTGACATCGCAGTTGCAACGACGGCCACGCAGATAAAAACAGGTTCGCTGTCGCGTTCGGATCGCCTGGCGAAATACAATCAACTTATCCGTATTGAGGAGGGCCTCGGCGATTCCGCGCATTACTATGGTAATGCCGCACTGAGAGTCGCCGGCTGACCGCAATATGCGCTTCATGCTAGTCGTAATGTCTCTGGTGCTGCTGGTGCTGCTGTACCGGTATTGGCTACTGGACGACGGAATACGGGAAGTCTGGCGTCTCGAACAGGCTGTAGCGGAGCAACAGGAACAAAACGAACAACTGCGACGGCGCAATAGGGAACTGGAAGCCGAAGTTGCCGATCTGAAAGGCGGTCGTGAAGCAATCGAAGAACGGGCACGCGCTGAGTTGGGGATGACTCGCGAAAACGAGACCTTTTATCAGGTCATAGAAAAGGAAGAAAAACCCGAATGAACTGGCCGCAGCCCTGCGGCGCGCCCGTTGCCAGCGGGACGATACGGATGCGGCCGGAGGATTTTTTTGTCGACGAGGTGCTTGGCTTCGATCCGGTTGGTTCCGGAGAACACCTGTTGGTTCGAATAGAGAAGATTGGGGCCAACACTGCCTGGGTAGCCTCAGGTCTGGCAAAATTCTGTCGGGTAGCGTCGCGTGATGTCAGCTACGCGGGGCGTAAAGACCGGCATGCAGTGACGCGGCAATGGTTTTCGGTGTGGCTGCCCGGTCGCAGCGATCCGCTCTGGAGTAATTGCGAGATAGAGGGCGTCCGTATACTCGAGAGCGTACGCCACAATCGCAAGCTGCGACGCGGTGCTCTTGCGGCGAACAACTTCACTATCGTTGTGCGTGAGTTGCGTGGTGCCGGTGCCGATTTGCAAGCGCGTCTTGCGCACGCGGCTGCAACTGGGGTGCCAAATTTTTTCGGTCCCCAGCGTTTCGGTCGCGGCGGATCGAACCTGACGTTGGCGCGCCGGTGGTTTGCCGGAGAAACGAGACTCAAAGCTAACAAGCGATCAATGGCCCTGTCCGCCGCGCGTGCCGAGATATTCAATGCGGTGCTGGCACGCCGGATTAGTGACGGTAGCTGGATTCGGCCGGCCTGCGGTGACGCACTCAACCTGGACAGGCGCGGTGGGTTTTTTGTCTGTGCACAGCCCGATGAGGACATCGTCAGGCGCATCAACGCCGGCGAGTTGCATGTGACCGGACCACTTTGGGGCGACGGCGACACAATTGTAGGTCATGGAGTGGCAGCATTGGAGAACGAAGTGGCGCTGCAATATCCAGATCTGGCGGCAGGCCTGGTGGCAGCCCGCCTGGATCACGAGCGACGCCCATTGCGGGTGATGCCGGCAAGTCTTTCCTGGCAACTGGATAGCGATGTCTTGACGTTGCGTTTCGCATTGCCAAAGGGGTCGTTTGCAACGAGTGTCTTGTCCGACCTCCTGGCGGTCAGCGATTCAGCGGTAGCGGTTAGCCGTCAATGACCGGACTAGCGCAGCAGTACGTACAGTGCGCCGGCACCGCCATCAGACCGGGGTGCAGTCGTAAAAGCGAGCACGTTGTCACGATGACGCAACCATTGACAGACCTTTTGCTTGAGTACCGGGCCAGCCTTGCCGGAGCGCTTGCCCTTGCCGTGCACGATGCGTACGCAGTGTTGATCCAGGTAACGGCACTCCT
>JAOTXR010000179.1 GCA_029862285.1 Gammaproteobacteria bacterium | reverse complement strand
TTCGCCACGAATAACCTCTGCGTCGCGGTATGATTCGGCCAGAATAACAGTCCGTTCCCGCTCCGCCGCCGCCTGGATTCGCTCCGAAGTCTCTTCACCTTCGGCCCGCAGTTTTTTTGCGGTTCGGCCACGTTCCTGACGCATGCGATCGTAAACCGAACCGGATACTTCATCGGGCAGATCAATACGCTTGACCCGAACGTCGACAATGTCCACGCCCAGCTGCTGCGCCACCCCGCGCGAAGCGATTACCATGTTATCCATCAGCTCGGAGCGTTCCGCCGACACCACCTCGGGAATCGTTCTGTAGGCAAACTCGTCTTTCATACCGTCGGTTACGATCTCAACGAGCCGAGCCTCTGCCGATGCGTCAACACCGCCGAACGACCGATAATAAAGCGACGTATCGACAATCTTCCATTTGATGAAGAAATCCACGAGTACAAACTTGGTCTCGCCGGTCAAAAACCGCTCAGGACGATTATCGGCCGTGAGAATCCGATCTGGAAATTTTAAAACATTATTGATCGGTGACGGCCACTTGAAGTAGTAGCCAGGCACATAGTCACCCTGCACGATCTCGCCAAATTTGAACCGCAGTGCCAGCTCGCGCTCGTCGACTACAAAAACGCATTGCCAGATGGCAACGACACCAATTACCAGGGCGGCTAACAAAATTCTCATCGCTGACTCCTCGGGCGCGGATTTTCGCGCACGGTATCCTGATTTGTCGCGCGCGCCGAAGAACCTCCCCGATCCAGCGGTTCGTTGACTGATGATGCCTCGCGCTGCCGCTCGATCAGCTTGTCCATGGGAAGGTACAGCAGATTGCCGCCACCATCTGTATCGATGACAACTTTGCTGTTGGCTCCGTAGACATCTTCGATGGCTTCCAGGTAGAGTCGTTGCCGGGTCACCTCCGGCGCCTTTTCATATTCGGCAAGCAACGCCTGAAAACGCGCCGCCTCACCTTCGGCATCAGCAATTACCCGCTCGCGGTACGCCTCAGCCTCTTGAATTTGTCTCGCCGCCGCACCGCGGGCGCGCGGAATCACGTCGTTGGCGTAGGCTTCGGCTGCCAGCTTGAATCGGTCCTTGTCTTCACGCGCCTTGGTTGCGTCATCGACGGCCGCCTGGACCTCCGGTGGTGGCTGTGCCCGAACCAGGTTGAACTGGGTGACGATAATGCCCGTCTGGTACAGGTCCAATGTTTCCTGCATCAACTTCTGGGCATCGTCAGCAATCTTCGGTCGGCCCTCACTGAGAATATACTCGGCATCGTTCTTGCCCACGACTTCACGAATTGCGCTCTCGGCGACCTCTTCGATCGTCAGCTCGGGATCTCTGATACCGAACAAATAGACCCGTGGCTTGGCACGACGAAACTGCACGTTGCCTTCGATGAATACGATGTTTTCATCACTCGTGAGCATCTGATTGCGATAGTCGTAATTATCGATCTGGGCGATATTGACCTTATCGACTGTCTCTACCAGCGGAATTCGAAAATGCAGTCCGGGAGGCGATGTCCGGTTGTAGGCGCCCAGCCGCAGTACGATTCCCTGTTCGGGAGCATTGATCCGATAAGCGCTGAGCCATAGCGCACCGGCGAGTAGTGCCAACACGTACAACAACAGGGTCAGCCCACTGGCTGCCGGACCGCCGCCACCGCCACCGCCGCCGAATATCGCCCGCAGGCGCTTCTGCATATTTCGGACCAGTTCATCGAGATCGGGCGGGCCCTGCTGGCCGTTGCCACCCCACGGATCGCGTCCTTTACCAGGTTCGTTCCAGGCCATATTTAGTTCCGATGATTAATCTCAACCCGCCGCAGCGCCGGATTGTAGTGACCAGTCAGGCGCGGCACAAGATGATGCCAACAATTCATCCGCATCAATATTCGCGTTTTGGCACAGCTGACGCAAACGTCCCTCGGCTATGACGACCTCCACCTCCTGTATGCCGTCATCGAGTGACACTTCATTGCGCACCACGCCCTCGTTAAACAGCCGGGCGCGCAATCGACCGGCATCCGGTGGAATCCGCAGCAATAAATGAAGCTTACCGGCCGACAACACTTCGGCCACGACTTCGAGCAGAAGTTCCACTCCCGCGCCTGTCAGCGCCGATAACCATACCCGCCGAACATTCCCAGCCGCATCGCGATCTACGCGTGCGGACTCGTTGATCAGGTCGCACTTGTTGTAAACCATGATCTGTGGAGCGTCGCCGGCGTCGATTGCCTGCAACGTCTGTTGCACCTGCGCAATCCGCTCACCACGATTTTCGTCGCTGGCATCCGCTACATGCAGCAACAAAGTAGCCTCGCGAGTCTCCTGCAAGGTGGCACGGAAGGCTGCAATAAGTTCGTGCGGCAAATCACGCACAAATCCTACCGTGTCAGCAATTACGGCGTCCGGTCCCCGGGGGAGCGCCAGTTTGCGTAAAGTAGTATCGAGCGTTGCAAACAGCTTGTCCGCAACGTAAGCGTCTTCGTTGGTCAGGCGGTTAAACAAAGTCGATTTGCCGGCATTGGTATAGCCGACAAGCGAAACGGTGGGCATCCCGGCGCGGCTGTGCCGCTGCTGGTTGCGTTGCACCGCGATCTTACCCAACCCGGCATGCAAGGTGCGGATCCGCTGACCAATTAGACGACGATCGGTTTCCAGCTGCGTCTCGCCAGGGCCCCGCAGACCGATACCGCCTTTCTGGCGTTCCAGATGGGTCCAGCCGCGGACCAATCGAGTGGACAAATGGCGCAGCTGCGCCAGCTCGACTTGCAGCTTGCCTTCAAAGCTCTGCGCCCGTTGGGCAAAAATATCCAGAATCAGCCCGGTCCGGTCGAGCACACGGCAGGCAAACAGGCGCTCCAGATTCCTCTCCTGGCTGGGAGACAGATCGCGATCAAATATGACCAACTGAGCCGCGCCGGCAACAATTGCGTCGCGGATTTCCGAGGCCTTGCCGCTACCGATAAAGAACTTGGGATCCGGTTTATCTCGCACGGCATTGATCTGCCCAACCGGCTGTGCCCCAGCGGAGACTGCCAGCTCCCGTAGTTCTGCTACCTGATCGCGCGGTACCGGCGCGCCAAGACTGGTGTTGACGAGTAGCGCGCGCTCACCGGCGCGAGGCCGTTCAAACAAATTGTGCGACTCCCGGTCTACTCGCCATCGCCATCGTCGTCGGCTTCCTCTGCACCGCCTTCCCCTTCCGGCATGGGTAACCGGACGTTGCGTGCGGGAACAACCGTCGAGATCGCGTGTTTGTAGACCATCTGACTCACACTATTTCGCAACAACACCACGAACTGGTCGAATGAATCGATTTGCCCCTGAAGCTTAATGCCGTTGACCAGGTAGATCGACACCGGCACCTTTTCCTTCCTTAGCGTATTTAGAAATGGATCCTGCAAGGTCTGCCCTCTCGCCATCTGGGTCTCCTTATTAGCATGTTCGTTTTTTTCCGTTTCTGGCAGGCACACCGAGCATCCAGCGCGGCTCCGCCCGCCGTTGCGGAGCGACAACAACGGGCTGATATTACTAGCCCAAAGCCGCCCGCACCACCCGCCGAGCCGTTCTACGCAACCGTTGCCGGGCGCCAGGCCGCTGCGGATCGATCCACACCACTCCTGGCTCACCGCGCAGCCAGGTCAGCTGCCGCTTGGCCAGCCGGCGGGTGGCAACCAGGGCATTGCGCGATGCCGCTTCCAGCGAACAGCGGCCTTCCAGGTATTCCCAAAACTGACGATAGCCGACAGCGCGGATGGCAGGATGGCCGGGGGTCAGGTCTCCACGAGAATACAGGCGCTCCAACTCCAATAAAAACCCTTTTTCAATCATACTGTTGAGACGTTTTTTGCAGTTCTCGTAGATGATACGCCGCGACGGGCACCACGCCACCCGATAAATCGTCTCCTGACACGGCGCCGGCCGGGCATCTCGCTGCAGCTCACTCAGGGGCCGGCCGGTGACCCTATAGACCTCCAGGGCGCGCTGAATCCGTTGGGAATCGTTGGGGTGAATTCGGGCCGCAGTAGCCGCGTCCAGACCCGACAACACTGTGTGCAGAGCCGGCCAGCCCTCTGCAGCGGCCTGGACCTCGATTTGCGCGCGAATCTGTGGTGAAGCCTGCGGCAAATCGGCCAGTCCAGTGGCGTAGGCACGAAAATAAAGCAGCGTACCACCGACAAGAAACGGTACTTTCTGTGCGCTACGAATTGCTGCTGTAGCGGCCCGCGCATCACGGATAAATTGTCCCGCCGAATATGCTTCGGCGGGATCGACTATGTCGATCAATCGATGTGGTGCGCGTGTGAGCGTGTGCTGATCCGGCTTCGCCGTGCCTATGTCGAGACCACGATAGACAAGCGCAGAATCGACGCTGACGATCTCGAATGGGAACTCTTCGACCAACTCCACCGCCGCTGCCGTTTTGCCGGCTGCTGTCGGACCCATCAAAAAGAGAACGGCCGACATGCCGCGTTATTGGCCGCGCAGGAACAACCGGTCGAGTTCAACCAGACTCAGTTTCGTCCAGGTGGGTCGACCATGATTGCATTGATCGGCGCGCGGCGTCTGCTCCATCTCGCGCAGCAACGCGTTCATTTCCGGAATGGTCAAATGACGGTTAGCCCGCAGCGAGCCATGACAGGCCAAAGTCGCCAGCAAGTGATCGCGATGATCCGACAAACGCGCCGAACGACCATGTTCCGCAAGATCTGCCAGCACGTCACGCACAAGCCGCTCCACATCGGCGGCAGCCAGTAACGCCGGCACCTCGCGCACGACTAATGTTACCGGCCCTGAGCGATCCAGAATCAGACCGAGCTTCGAGAATGTGTCGGCATCGGCCGCCGCTAATTCGGCCTCGGCCTCGGACACAGGTATCGATAGCGGTACGAGCAACGCCTGTGTTTCCACCCTTCCCGTATCAGCAGCCTTTTTCAGTTTTTCATACACGACCCGCTCATGCGCTGCATGCATGTCGACAATAATCAGACCGTCTGTCGTTTGTGCCAGGATAAAGACCCCGTGGATCTGGGCCACCGCCGAACCCAGGGGATGTGCGTCGTCCGCGGTTACCGCGGCCGACGCGGCGGCTGGCTGATGTAGTTGCCGATAATTTTCAATCTGTTCAGCAATAGCCAGGCCACCCTGCCGTGGGGACGCCTCACTCCAGACACCGGGAACCTGTGTGGGTGCTGTACTGCTGCCCCGCGGCCGAGTGGCCGCCAACGCCTGTTCCACTGTGTGCATCACAAAGTCGTGGACCGTGCGGCCATCGCGAAAACGCACTTCGTATTTGGCGGGATGCGCATTGACGTCCACCTGGCCCGGATCCATCTCCAGGTAAAGCAGGTATGCCGGATGACGTCCGTGAAAAAGCACATCGCGGTATGCATGCCTGACCGCATGC
>JAOTXR010000178.1 GCA_029862285.1 Gammaproteobacteria bacterium | reverse complement strand
GCGTTTGTTATCGGCAGTATTGCTGCTAACCGCTGCGGGTTGCCAGAATCATGCGGTGCCGGTAAGTCTGTACGTTGAAGGCGCGGCGGCAGCGGATTTGGACTTCTGGCATTTTTCCGGCGCCAACGGCAATTATCTGCTGCCGGAGATTACCGGATCGGGTGTTGCGCTCATCGATTTCGATACGGACGGCGATCTTGACGTATTTTTCCTGCAGGGCGAGTTACTGGACACGAAAGGTACGACGGGCGATGTTCTGCGTCCGCCACCGGCGGGCTGGGCACCAGGAAATCGCTTGTATCGAAACGAGATAGTGCCGACCGGGGTACTTTCATTTATCGATGTGAGCAGTGACGCAGGAGATCTGGGCGGTGGCTATGGGATGGGTGCGGCGGTCGGCGACTTTGACAATGATGGTGATCCGGATTTGTACGTTACCGGTCTAGGAGACAATTATTTGTTGCGAAACGATGGCGGAAAATTTAATGACGTTACAGCAAGCCTGGGCGCGGTCGACGAAAGATGGAATGTTGGCGCCACTTTTTTGGATTTCGATGTTGACGGCGATCTCGATCTCTTTGTATCTGCCTATGTCGCGCAGCCACTGACGAAAAACCGCGAGTGCAAGAACCCGGCGGGGCAGCGTGACTATTGTTCGCCCTCGAATTTCGATGGGCTTGCCGATCGTCTGTTTCGCAATGACGGCGAGCAAGGATTTGTCGACGTAAGTGACGAATCCGGAATCGGCGGGGTTACCGGTGCCGGTTTGGGCGTGATTGCCGCTGACTTTGACCAGGACGACCGAATCGACATCTACGTTGCCAATGATCAGACCGCCAATCACCTCTGGCTGAACAAAGGTGGCGGTATTTTCGCGGAGTCGGCCCTGATTGCCGGCGCAGCCTATAACAGTGACGGACGGGCGGAGGCGAGTATGGGCGTCACTGCTGCCGACTACGATATGGATGGAGATCTGGATCTCTTTATGACCCATCTCAGTACAGAATCCAACACGCTGTATAGGAACAATGGTCGCGGCAATTTTTTCGATGCGACCGACAACATGGATTTGGCTGCTGGCAGTATTCGATACACTGGCTGGGGCACGAAGTGGCTCGATGCTAATCATGACGGCGTCCTGGATCTCTTCGTTGCCAATGGCGCAGTCATGTCGGGCGTGGCGGACAGCGATCATCATCCGTATGCGCAGCGCAACCAGCTCTTCATTGCGACCGGGCAGGGTTATGAGCAGGACGCAGTTCCCGGTTCTGCACAAAATTCACGCGGTGCGGCGTTCGGCGACATCGACAACGATGGCGATCTCGATATCGTGATATCCAACAATGACGGGCCGGCACAGCTCTATCTCAATCAGCCGGACCCACGACGGCATTGGCTGTCAGTGCGACTTGGAGGAACCACGGACAATCGGGATGCGCTGGGAGCACGGGTAGCCTTGCTCCGTGCCGACCAGAATCCTGTCTGGGGTCGCGTTGCCAGGGAGGGGAGTTATGCGGCGGCCAGCGATCCTCGGGTGCATTTCGGGCTTGGCGAGCTGGGCGGCACAGTGGCTGTGGCCGTGGTCTGGCCGGACGGCAGGCGGGAGATCTGGCGTGGCGTGACCACCGATCAGCGGATTGAACTCACACAGGGTGAGGGCGAGGCCTGGGGTTCGGCTGAATAAATCGGCCGCCGACGAATGCCGTATTAGTCGCGGTGCATTAGAATGGCGGCCTGAGAGGGAGCCCGTTTGAGTAGTCTTTATTATGCCGCGGCGTGTCAGACCGATTTTCCGGCACCGGCCGACCGCAGTGAGATTGGTGCGCGTACGACCCGCATGGCGGCGATTGTCGAGCAGACGATCGTCGGTTACGAACCATTCTTCGACGTACGGTTATTGGTGTTTCCGGAATTCGCGCATGCAGCGCCGGTCTATCAGACAGTCGACGAGTTACGCCGGCGTCTGGTGGTACCGCTGCCGAACGAGTATACGGACGTCTACGAGAAACTGGCCAAGAAATACGGTTGCTACATCCAGACCGGGACGTTTCTCGAGGCCGACCCCGATTTTCCGGACCGGGTGTTCAATACGACGTTGCTGATCGGCCCGGGCGGCGTACTGAGCAAATATCGCAAGGTAAATCCCTGGATACCCTGGGAGGTGCACAGTAGTCCGCACGATATTCCTGACTATCCCTACGATGCGTTTCCGGTTGTCGATACCGAGCTGGGCAAGCTCGGCGCTGCAATATGCTATGACTGGCTGTTTCCGGAGACAATTCGGCAGCTCGCATTCAATGGCGCCGAGGTGTTGCTTCGGGTTTCAGCGTACATGGACCCCTGGGGAACTGCCGAACCAACTGATTGGTGGACGCTGATCAACCGTACTCGAGCGCTCGAGAATACGGCGTACGTCGTGGCAGCGAACCAGGGCGCCAACATGGCAAACTACCCGCCGTTTTCGTGGCCCGGTGGCAGCATGGTCGTGGATTATGACGGCCGCATTCTCAGTCAGGCGGACCCGGGGTCGGGCGAAAAAGTCGTGGTTGCGCCAATCGACATAAACAGTCTGCGTACAGAACGAAAACGGCGCAGCGGTCACGATATGCGTGCGCATTTGCGATCCGAGATTCACCAGTACCTGGATCAGCCGCATTTGCAACCGGCTGCGGATACGCCGATCGACACAGAGTCTCTGCAAGAACGAATCTCGCGGGCCAAGCAAACGCTCGGAGGCGACAGCTAATGCGGACATTGTCGCTATATTTCTTGTATTTGGTGCTTTGCGCCTGCGCGCCAGCGGAACCGCCGCTGACACTGACCGATGCGGACATTGCGGACAACAACCGCGCCGTTGCGACGATGGGTAATTTCGATTATGCGGCCGCCCACGTAGTGTTGCAGAGTCTGGTAGACCGGCAACCCGCATGGTTGGATGCCAGGGTTAATCTGGCGATCGCGACGCTCAACCGGCAGGAAGAAGGCGATGAGGCCCGGGCGCTGGAACTGGTAACGCAGGTCCTGGAGCGTGATCCGACGCACTTGCGGGCGCACTATGTCAGCGGCCTGTTGCGCTTGTATCTGGGTGAAACCGAAAACGCCGAGACGCATTTTCGCCGGGTCGCAGACGCCGATCCGGACGACGCCTACGCGGCGTATTACCTCGGTCAGTCTCTGGTGCAGCTCAATCGGGTCGATGAGGCGGTCGAACAGTATCGACGGGCGATGGCGCTCGACCCCTATTTGCGTAGCGCCTACTATGGCGCGGCTTTGGCGTTGCGCCGCTCCGGCAACACCAAAGAAGCCAATACCCTGTTGAAGGACTACCAGCGTTTTGAAAATAATCCGCGGGCGCGTCTGGCCGAATTCAAATACACGCGCATGGGACCGCGTGCAGAAGTCGTGGCGATCGATCGCGATGTTGCCATGCAAGTGTCCGCCCCGTCAGGAGACGTTTTTGCTGGCGCGCAACCGCTTTTGAAGTTGCCGGCATTGAGTGCGCGCAGCTCGCTGACGACTGTCGATATCAATCGCGACCATCGGCAGGATTTTTTCGTAACGCGTGTCGGCGCGGATGGCCACAGTGCCGTTGTGGTCAACAGTGAGCAGGGTTTTACTCAGATCGACCATCCACTGGCAGAAACAACTGCGGTAAATGCGGTTGCCTGGGGTGATCTTGATAATGATGGGCTGGTCGATGCGTATTTATGCCGGCAAGGCGCCAACCAGCTGTGGCGCCAGGAAAGCGATGGTGACTGGGTCGACATAACCGTTGCGACAGGTACCGCCAACGCGGAGTGGGATTGTGCCGATGTCCTCATGGTCGATGCGGATCATGACGGCGATCTCGATGTGCTGTTGGTAAACAGCGATGGTCCGAACGAACTCTACAACAACAATCTCGATGGTACTTTCCGGCCACTGGCGGCTGATTATGGAATCGACGGGCGCCGAGGTTCGCTCGGTGCGATTGCCGGCGACCTCGACAACGATCGTGATCTCGATTTGATTGTGATCAAGTCCGAGCCACCGCATGAAGTATTCATTAATGACCGGCTGTGGCAGTACCGGAGTGATGCCGAGCTGCTAACGGCACCGATTAACGCGGCTAGCCTGGCCGACGGTAACACCGATGGGCTGATGGACATGTATGCGGTGCATGGCGGTGGAGTCTGGCGCCGGGCAGGTTCGGGCGCCGGTGGATTGGCGAAAGCTCAGGCGCTGGTTGCCGACATCGATGCGAATGCACAGATCGCACTAATGGATTTCGACGGCGATGGCGTCCTGGACATACTGACTGCGGGCGCCAGTGGTTGGTCTGTCTACTCACCTGCTGCCACACGTGAACTGGCTTCTGGCAGCGGCGAGCTGGCTGCGGCGTTACCGATTTACTTATCGCCCGGACGAGGGCCAGACCTGGTAGTTGCACATCGTGATGGTTCCATCGAGCGTTTTGCGCCGGGGCCCGGACGTTTCGACTTTGCAGCACTTAGTTTTACCGGCAAAGAAGAGCAGGCCGATTCGATGCGTTCCAACCGCGACGGATTGGGGACACGCGTCGAGTTTCGGGTCGGCTCACGTTGGACTATTGCCGAGACACTGGATCGCAATTCTTTACCGGGCCAGTCACTGCAGCCGCTAATGCTCGGTCTGGGTGGGGCGGAAAAAGCCGATTTTGCTGCACTGACCTGGTCGGACGGCGTGTATCAGACCGAACTGGATATTTCGGCTGGACAATTGCATCGGATAGAAGAGACCCAGCGGCAATTGTCCAGTTGTCCCGTACTGTTTGCATGGGACGGAAACGAGTACCGTTTTGTTACCGATCTGCTTGGTGTTGGTGGTCTTGGATTTTTTGTCGAACCGGGCATGGTGGCAACACCGCGACCGTGGGAATTTCTGTTGCTCCCACCGGGCTTGCTGGTGGAAAAGGACGGTCTGCTGTCGTTCAAATTGACCGAGCCGATGGAAGAGCTTGCGTATGTCGACTCGGTGCGTCTGCATGCATACGATCTGCGGGATGGCTTGTCGATGGTGCTGGACGAACGCATGGTAATTGCCGGTCCGCCGGCCAGCGGGAAACCGCTCTATTACCGATCGGAAATGACTCCATTGCAGGCGATCAACCAGGACGGCGAGGATATTACACACAGCATCATGAAAGCTGATCGCAGTGCGGCGCCGGTGGGTGAGCTGGATTCGCGGTTCATCGGCCGACTGGCTCAAACTCATGTAATTACGCTCGATTTCGCCCAACCACTCGATGCGCCCGGTACTACACCGGTGCTGATTGTTGACGGCTGGGTCGAATATCCTTATTCGCAAACGGTGTTTGCCGCCTGGCAGGCTAGCGAATTCTACGAGTCGCCCACGCTGGAGGCATTTGGGCGTGATGGATACTGGCACAGCGTTTATCCGGAATTCGGTTATCCCGCCGGCATGCCGCGACAGATGGCGTTGCCTTT
>JAOTXR010000177.1 GCA_029862285.1 Gammaproteobacteria bacterium | reverse complement strand
TGTTGAACGGCGTCGCGAAGATCCTGAGGCCCGCAGCGCGGATTTCGTCCAGAGTCATGCTGCCATTGGTGATGTCGGTCTGCGTGACCCGACTGCCTGCCAACGAGGGCTCTTCGCCCGGCGGGTTTTGTGCGTGTGTCTGAGACACAAAAAGAACGACAGATGATGCCAGTATGGTCGCTATTGTGCGCTTCATAATCACAACCCTTTGTGGGTTTCTTGTTGTTGAGGTGGCAGTTTAGCCTACTGGCCGTGCGAGGTTAATTGTCTAACGCAAGGAACGCGAAATTGCCCCTAATTTACTGATTGTTATAGCACTTTGGACATAATTTTTTGCCTGGCAGGAGGACAAACGCGCACGTTGCGGACAGATCCGATTTCAAGAACCCTCGGGTGGTCGATTGTCGTCGTCGGAGAGAATGCGAACGGCCGGTGTGTCGAGATCATCGAACTGGCCAGTGCGTACGGCCCAGAAAAAAGCGCCAATGGCGACGAGCAAGAGCACCAGCCCGACCGGTATCAATACGAAAATTATATTCATGTCGCCGGGTGCTCGTGAAATCGCCCGTTGGGGCTGGGTTCGGTTTTCGATGACTCGCCACCGAGCAGACGTAGCGCATTGAGCACCACGATCAACGAGCTCGCGGACATGCCGATGGCTGCCATCCATGGTGCGACCAGACCGGCAGCGGCCAGAGGCAGGGCCACGACATTGTAGACAATCGCCCAGATCAGGTTTTGACGAATAATGCGCCGCGTCTTGCGTGACTGCCGCACGCCAACGACGAGCCGGTCGAGACCGCCGCCAAGTAAGATGAGATCCGCACTGGCCTGCGCCAGCGTCGAACCACTGCCCATCGCAATCGAAACGTCGGCGCCGGCCAGTACCGGGGCGTCGTTGATGCCATCGCCGACCATCGCAATAGTGCGTCCCTGCGCCCGGCGCGCCTGCATCTCACGCAGCTTGTCCTGTGGCAACAGCGAAGCATGAAAATCAGTAATCCCCAATTCATCGGCAACGCGTTGTACCGGCGCGATCGTATCGCCACTGAGAATCGCAGGTGCAAGACCTGCAAATCGCAGCTGCCTGATCGCTGCCGAGGTTTCCGGGCGTAACGCATCTTCCAGGTCAAATGCCGCCATCGGTGTGTGTTTGTCACCGAGAAATACTGTGGTCACGCCGGGCTGCGGTGCCATATCGAGTTTGCGACCGGACAATTCAGCCACAAAATCGGCGCGTCCAATACGGAAATGCCGGCCATCGACAACTCCTTCGATACCACGACCAGCAATTACGCTAATTGCATCCGCGACCAAATCGCCGGGTGCTTCGTTGAGGGCAACCGCAACCGGGTGTGCCGATCCGGTTTCCAGGGCCGCCGCGACAGCCCGGCATTGTTGTTCATTTTGTCGTGAATCGAGCAGACGGACGGCAACCACCTTGAGCTTGCCCCGGGTTAATGTGCCGGTCTTGTCGAGTAATAGCGTGTCGGCTTTGGCAAGGGTTTCAACGGCGGAACCGCGGGTAACCAGCAAACCGTTGCGGGCCAGAAAACCGGTTGCCGCGGTCAAGGCGGCCGGCGTGGCCAACGACAGGGCGCACGGGCAGGTGACTACCAGCACCGACAAAGTCACAGTCAGCGCCCGGCCCGGCTCCAGTGCAAGCCACGCCAGGAATACAACCGTTGCAATAATCAGCACACCGGCTACAAAGTAACCGGCGACGCGGTCGGCGAGCAGCGCCATGCGCGGGCGCTGCCCCTGCGCGCGTTCCAGTAACCGGGCGATCCCGGAAAGCACCGTGTCCGGGCCGACGTGGCTTACTTCAAAATGTATCGGACCGGTCAGATTGATACTGCCGCCAATTACCTGGTCACCACTACGTCGGGTATTCGGTTGCGATTCACCGGTCAGCAACGATTCGTCGGTGGCCGACTCGCCCCACACAATGTTGCCGTCTGCGGGTACGGTCTCGCCGGGGCGCACCAGCAGACGCTCACCCGGCTGAACCTGTGGCAACGCTATTTCCTGTTCCTGCCACTCATCATTGGCACCTCGAACAAGTCGGGTGGCCGTTGCCGGGATGGATTCCGACAAAGCCTCGCTGGCCGCCATGGTGCGGTGCCGGGCCAGCATTTCGGCGAAGCGACCGAATGACAGAAAGAACGTAAACATTACCACCGAATCGAAATACACTTCAGTGCGCAGATCGCCAAAGAAACTGATAGCCACACTGGCGATATAGGCAATACCGATCGCCAGCGCCACCGGTACATCCATGCCGACCCGGCGTTGACTCAGATCGGTAATCGCAGCGCGGAAAAACGGTGCAGCGGCGTAAAGTACAATTGGTGTTGCAACCAGCAGGCTGAGCAGCCGGAAAAATTGCTGGTATTGCGTTGTCATCCCTTCAAAGGCGCCGGCGTAACCGGCAACCGCATAGGTCATGACCTGCATCATGCCCAAACCGGCAACCACCAGACGCTTGAGTGCTGCGCGATATTCGCCGATGTTGAGCGCGGTACGGGTGTCAGCACGCAGTGGGTGCGGGTTGAAACCGAGATCGGCGATTGTCTGCATCAGGCGACTTAGTGGCACACGCGCCGGGTCCCAGCTGAGATTGGCATGATGAGTCGACGCATTGACATGGATTTCTTTCAGACCGTCGATGCCGGACAGGCCTTTTTCGATGGTCAGACTGCAGGACGCACAATGAATGCCATCGACCATCAGCGTGACTTCGTTATTGTGAGCGTCGACTTCGTGAACGAAGCCACGCTGGACTGCGGGCCGGTCGAAGGCCTCAAAACGTTCTTTTGCAGTCAGACTGTGAACCTGTTCACTCATCTTCCTCGAGCTTCCACACCGGTGCCGGGTAAGCCCAGTTGCCCTGTAGTGTGAGCCTGGACCCGTCGGCCTGCAGCGTTACTTTATAGGAGCCGGGCACAAGTAATTCGACCGGGGTTTCATAATTACGTTCATCTATACGGCTGGCCTGAAGTTCTTGAGTGCTTCCATCATTCCGCGCAACGAGCGTAACGCCGAGCTCTTGCGGCCAGGATTCTCCCGGTGGAGGTAGTCCCATATCGAAAAACAAAATCTCGCGGTCGGCGGAAAACCTGACCGGTACCGCAAACAAACCGGCGCCATCCACCCGATCGGGAGCGGCCACGACGGCAATCCAGACAGTGGCCAGGCTCGCAATAACCGTACTCCCGATCAGCACGATGATGAACCATGGCCAGAATTGCCGGTGCCAGGGTAGATTTTCATGCATGTCAGTCATCGCTATGGGACCGGTGCCATGAAACGTGCCGGTTCTTCTGCGGAAAGCTCTCCATCGGTGGAGTAGATACGAATCTGGATGTCCTGTCCGCCCGGCTGAACATCGGCCGGCACGCTGATACGTGCTGCGACGGCTTCGATGGAGCCACCGTCTACCGTAATTTTGGCCGGCTCGGTTTGTACAGCCATCATTGTACCGCTGGAATCCCTGGCTTCTACTGTCAGCGTATGCGCGTCATTGTCCATATTCATGATCCGCAGACTGTAGACATTCTCGATGCGACCGCCGTCGACGATACGGTACAACGAGTTGCGATCGCGTATTACGTCGAGCAGCAGCGGCGTCCGCGCCGCCAGCGAAAAAGTGGTGAGCGAGACTACCGCCAAAAGCAGCGCGCCGTAAACAAACACACGTGGACGCGCGATGTGGCTGGGTTTTCCACTCACGGAATTCTCGGTTGCGTAACGGATCAGCCCTGGTTGATAACCCATGTTATCCATGACCTGGTCGCAGACATCGACGCAAGCGGCACAGGCAATGCATTCATATTGCAGACCCTGGCGGATATCGATTCCGGTGGGGCAAACCTGCACGCATTTTTTGCAGTCGATGCAATCGCCCAAACCCGCCTCTGCGGGATTAGCACTGCGGCGCCGGCCACCTCGTGGTTCGCCCCGGGTTTCGTCATAGGCAACGATAAGTGTGTCGCGATCGAACATCGCCGACTGGAACCGTGCATATGGGCACATGTATTTGCATACCTGCTCGCGCATGAAACCGGCGTTGCCATAAGTCGCAAATGAGAAGAAGAGTATCCAGAAGAATTCCCAGCCACTCAGCGATATGCTTGCCACCTTGCCCGTGAGTTCAGCGATGGGCGTGAAGTACCCAACGAAAGTAAAACCGGTAAACAGCGAGAACGTAACCCACAGAAACTGTTTGGTTGCCTTGCGCCGAATTTTTTCGACACTCCAGGGCGCTGCGGCCAGCTTCATCTGTTTGCTGCGATTTCCCTCTGTCCAGCGCTCCATCCAGATGAATACTTCGGTCCATACCGTTTGTGGACAGGCATAACCGCACCAGACCCGGCCAAACATCGTGGTGACGAAAAACAATGTCAGCGCTGCCGTAATCAACAGCACTGTGAGATAGACCAGGTCCTGTGGCCACAGTGTCAGCCCGAACAAATGAAACTTGCGTGCGGGCACGTCGAACAGGATAGCCTGACGCCCACCCCAGCGTATCCAGGGCAGCACGTAATACAGCCCCAGTAAAGCGACTACTGCGATTGCCCGCAGGTTTTGGAACCGACCCTTGACCTCTCGCGGATATATTTTTGCGGGCGCTTCATAGAGCGCGGCGTCACCCGAGGTGTTCAAGGTCAGGGCGAGGCTGCACGAGAGAGCTGGTAAACATAGGCTGCAACAATACGGGCGCGTTCTTCGCCGAGTATGTCATCGTGAGCCGGCATCCGATTGGCCCGGCCGTTGACGATGCCCTCGCGGATGCGGGCAGCGTCGCTGCCGTACAGCCAGACTTCGTCGGTAAGATTGGGCGCTCCCAGGATCTGGTTACCGCGGCCATCAATGCCATGACAAGCAGCACATACCGCAAATTGCGGTTTGCCGGCAGTTGCTGCCGTTGCATCGTGGTCCAGGCCGCTGAGACTCAGGACATATTGAGTCACATTATTGATCGCCTGCTCGTTCATCGTTGCACCCATCGGTGGCATCATGCCGGCGCGGCCTTTGAGTATGCTGGTGAGAATAGCGTCAGCTTCGCCGCCATAGAGCCAGTCATTGTCAGCGAGGTTGGGAAAAGTCGGCGCGCCACGAGCATCTGAGCCGTGACACACGCTGCAGTTGTTGACGTAAAGACGATGACCGATGTCGACAGCCTGTTCGTCTCTTGCCAGTTCCTCTATGGATAGTTTGGCAAGGCGATCATAGATGCCGCTGTAACGATTACGCGCCTGGGTCAGTTCGGTTTCGTATTGGCCCAGCTGAGTCCATCCGAGCACGCCTTTATAATTGCCCAGTGCCGGATAAAGGATGAGATAAGCGATACCGAAAATCATGCTGATGTAGAACAGCATCAGCCACCACAGCGGCAGCGGCTGGTTATATTCCTGCAAATCGCCGTCCCACACATGGCCCATTGTTTCATTAGCGCCGGGTTCGCCG
>JAOTXR010000176.1 GCA_029862285.1 Gammaproteobacteria bacterium | reverse complement strand
ACCGGTGTGGCATAGCGGCCCGCCATCATGCCGAAATTTGAAAGCGTAATTGTCGGGTCTTTCATGTCGGTCGGCACCACAGTTCGGTTGCGTGTCGCGACCTTGATTTTATCCACTGCTGAACGCAACTGGCGGCTGTCTTGATGGCCGATGTCGCGTAGCACGGGGACGATCAACCCGTCGGGCGTGTCAACGGCCATGGCCAGATCAATCTGTTCGATCAGAGTGCGGCTGTTGGATTCGGCATCGTACCAGGCATTCAATCCTGGCTCTGCGCGGCAACCAGCGACAATGCTACGCAAAACACGTGTTGTGATGTCCTGGCCGCGGGCCCAGTCATGAATATCGGCATCGTCGAACAGCGTGCAGGCGGCAACCTGGTCGCGCGAAAAACTCATGCTCTGTGACATGGCACGCCGTGGACCGCGTAGCTGTTCGGGCTTGCCGTATTCGATATCAGTGCGTGGCGCTGGCGGCGGCAGGGCCGGACCGATTACTGAGTTGGATTGTGCAAAAGTTCTGACATCGTTGGCGGTGACAAGTCCGTTCTTGCCGCTGGGCGTAACCTCGCTCAGGTCGACGTGCATTTTCTTTGCCAGTGCGCGCACCGCGGGTGCTGCCTTTACCCGACCTGTTTTCCGGCGTCTGCGGCGGCCGACAATGGCGGTTTCAACGAGCAGTTCGTCACTGGTCGGCATACTGCCCACGACAGTTCCACTGTCGTCACCCGTTTCCGGTTGTTTTGGGGCAGGTGCAACGGCCACGCCCTGATCTCCGGCGAAATCGACCAGCGGCTTGCCGGTCTCGACGATGTCTCCTTCACCCGCGTGCAATCTCGCGATGACACCTGATTGCGGCGACGGCACCTCGACGACAGCCTTGGCTGTCTCGACCGAGACGAGTGGCTGATCGACCTGGATCTTGTCGCCTTCCCTGACGTGCCAGGTCACGATCTCGGCTTCCGGCAGACCCTCACCCAGGTCGGGCAGATTAAAAGTGCTCATGCAGAAATCCCCGTCATTCCTCGAGCGTCGTCTTGATGGCGTCTTTGATCCGCGCGACGCTCGGCAGATACTCCATCTCGAGCCGGAACAAAGGCATTACTGTATCGTAACCGGTAACACGCTGAATCGGCGCCTGCAGGTCGTAAATTGCATTTTCCGCCACCTGTGCGGCAACCTCCGCACCGACCCCGCAAGTCCTGGCTGCCTCGTGCACGATGACCAGTCGCCCGGTTTTTTCGACCGACTCGAGAATCGTCTCAATATCCATTGGGCTAATTGTTGCAAGATCTATGATTTCGCAGTCAATCCCTTCGCTCTCAAGCTCACTCGCTGCCCGAAGGGTTTCGTGGGTCATCGCGCCCCAGGTCACGACCGTGACATCGTCGCCTTCACGCAGTATGTAGCACACATCCAGTGGCAAGGCCTCACCGTTGTCTTCGACTTCCTGTTTTACGAGGCGGTAAATGCGTTTGGGCTCGAGGAATACGACTGGATCCGGATCGCGTATCGCCGCCAGCAGCAGGCCATAAGCTCGCGACGGCGAGGAAGGAATTACAACTCTCACGCCCGGCATATGAGCAAACAATGCTTCAGTGCTTTCAGAATGGTGCTCCGGTGCATGGATGCCGCCACCGAACGGCGCACGCAATACCATGGGGCAGTGTAGCCGGCCACGAGTGCGGTGTCGCAGGCGACCGGCATGGCTGATCATCTGGTCTACCGCAGGATAGATGAATCCCATGAACTGGATCTCGGCAACGGGGCGCATGCCGTGGGCCGCCATGCCAACCGACATACCCGCAATCATGTTTTCCGCCAGCGGGGTATCCATGACGCGCTGCTTGCCGAATTGCTGTTGCAGGCCGGCCGTGGCGCGAAATACACCACCGTTGACCCCGACATCCTCGCCGAGAACGACTACGCTTTCGTCGCGGCGCAGTTCATGTGCCAATGCCATGGTGACGCCTTCGATGAGAGCGATTCGTGGCATCAGTGTCCGCCTCCCGAGCCTTCGAAGCGAATGGCATTCTCGCGCTGCTCCTGCATTGCTTCGGGCAGTTCGTCATACATGTGATCGAACATGGCCGTCACTGGCATCTTCTCCGTGCTTAAATAAGTTTCTACGGCGGCATCGACCTCATGGCCGCATTCAACCAGCATTGCCTGCTCGCGCTGCTCGTCCCACAGCCCTTGCGCCATAAGGTAGTTTCGGATTCTGATCATTGGTTCGATTTCCCAGGCTTCGTCCACTTCTTCTTGTGGCCGGTAGCGAGTGGCATCGTCTGCAGTGGTGTGATCCGACAATCTGTAGGTCATTGCTTCTATCAAAGCTGGTCCGCCACCGTTGCGCGCGCGCTCGAGGGCCGCCTCGGTTGCTGCCCGCATCGCTATGACATCGTTGCCGTCAACCTGAATTCCCGGCATCCCGGCCGCTATCGCTTTCTGTGCCAGCGTTTCGGCGGCGGTCTGCAAATGCAACGGTACCGAGATGGCCCATTTGTTGTTTACGACGACGAATATTGCCGGCAGCTGTTGTGCGCCGGCGAGGTTTAGCGCCTCGTAGAATGCGCCCTCCGAAGTGCCGCCATCGCCGATCGAAGAAACCGCGCAGCGCTTTTCACCGCGCAACTTCATTGCCATGGCGGCGCCTGCGGCGAGCAGACACTGAGTGGCGATCGGCACGCACCAGGGAAAGTCGTGTTTCGGAACTGCAAAATCGTTGCCGCGCTCGTCGCCGCCCCAGTACATGAGAATTTCTGACATCTTCACGCCACGCCAGAACTGCGCGCCATACTCGCGGTACATCGGCGCAAATACATCCTCCGGACGCATGGCGGCACCCATACCGACGTGCGCTGCTTCGTGACCCAGGCAAGAGGCATAAGTGCCCAGTCTTCCGGTCCGCTGCAGGTTGATAGCCTTGGTATCGAACACCCGCGTCAGCGACATCAGTCGATACATCTTCAGCAGTTCTTCCGGGTCACGGGCAAAAGCCGGCATATCGCCGACTGCCTTGCCATCGGGCCCGAGTATTTGCAGGTATTCGACACGGTATTCAGCGACAGTCTTTTTCAAGGCGAAACCTCTTCCAGGCCAGTGTAGGGCCGCTCTTTTAGCATTCAGGCTAAGGCCGGTTTTCAATGGGCGCGGATGCACCCCCCGACGACGCGCGGCATTATAACCCAAGTGACTTTGTGCGCTGCCACAACCGGCGTAAACTATGCATGTTCCTGTAACACAGCGCTGCAGCAGGCGTTAGATCGGGGCATCCCGGATTTGCATCAGGGCATGTGCCAGTTCCCGCGTGGGGGGCAAACACTGCTGAGCATGAGCGACTTTAGTATGAAAGACAAAGATCTCGAAAGCGGCCTGGCACGCGTTGAAACCCAGGACCTGACCTACTCCGAATATCTGGGTCTTGATGCCATACTCGGGGCACAGCATCCGCGTGCCGACCCGCCGCATCACGATGAGATGTTGTTTATTGTCCAGCACCAGATTGCCGAACTCTGGTTCAAGCTGAGTCTGCACGAGTTGCGCGCGGCTCTGGACATGATCCGCAACGATCATCTGGAGCCATGCATCAAGATAATTGCACGTATTAAAATGGTTCAGCAGCAACTGTTCAGCCAGTGGGCTGTGCTTGAAACCCTGACACCGGTCGAATATGTACAAATGCGCGATGTCCTCGGAACGGCCTCCGGCTTTCAGTCGCTGCAATACCGGCAATTCGAGTTTGCGCTGGGCAACAAGAACCGGTCGATGCTCGACATCCACGGGGTCGGCACGGCAGGCGGGCGGGCGCTTGCTGAATGGCTAAACCGTCCGAGTATTTACGATGAATTTTTGCGCCACCTGGCCCGGAACGGACATGACGTGCCCGAGGACCGGGTCAATCGCGACTGGGGCGAGGCCTATACCTCACACCCCGGTGTGGTCAAAGTCTTCAAGAGAATCTACGAAAATCCGCAGCGTTATTGGGACGCCTATGACGTGTCGGAAAAGCTGGTGGACCTGGAAGAGAATTTTCAGCTATGGCGATTTCGGCACATGAAGACTGTTGAACGGATCATTGGTTACAAATCCGGGACCGGCGGATCTTCCGGTGTGCCATTCCTGCGGCGGGCGCTGGAAATCCAGTTTTTCCCGGAATTGCTCGAGGTTCGCACTGAAATTCAGGCCTGACGGCAGTGTCTTTAGTATGATTACGTATTACCTTTACGGCGCCCCGGGGCTACGCTTCGTGGGCGCCGTGTCTACAGGAGTTAAATCAAAATGACTGAAATTCGTGAAAACCCCACGGGAATTCACGGGTTCGAATTCGTCGAATTTTCCGCTCCCGATCCTGCCCAGCTGACCGATTTGTTTACCCGGCTGGGATTCACCCGAGTCGCTGTACACAACGACAAGAAGATCTCGCTGTGGCGGCAGAATTCAGTGAATTTTCTCGTCAACGAGGAACCCGACAGTTTCGCGGCCGACTTCGCTGCCGCGCATGGCCCTTGTGCCTGCGGCTTTGCCGTGCGTTTCGAGGATCCCGCCAAGGCCTTTGACCTGGCCAGGCAGCGGGGCGGGAAAGCGTTCGATAATCGCGCCGAAACTCTCGCACTGCCCGGTCCGGTCATCGAAGGCATCGGCGGTTCGGCTCTGTATCTCGTGCCGGACGATGACGCGGCCATCTATATTGATGAATTCAGGCCATTGCCAGATGTCGACCAGGCACCAGCCGGCCTCGGCTTGAAGTTTATCGATCATCTCACGCACAACGTTTACCAGGGCAACATGAACAAATGGTCGGAATTCTACGAGAATCTGTTTGATTTCGAGGAAATTCGGTATTTCGATATCAAGGGCGCCAAGACTGGCCTGCTCTCACGTGCCATGACTGCACCGGACGGCAGAGTGCGCATTCCAATCAATGAGTCAGCCGACAACAAATCACAGATCGCGGAGTACCTCGAGGAATACAACGGTGAAGGTATACAGCACATCGCCATGTTCACCGACGATATCTATACCACCGTCGAGGGATTGCGCAGTAACGGCCTCGAGTTTCTCGACGTTCCCGATGCCTATTACGAACTGGTACCAGGGCGGATTCCAAAGCATGGCGAAGATCTGGAGCGTATGAATCGCAATTACATCCTCATCGATGCCGATCCAAAAGCGCAACACCAGAAGTTGCTGCAGATCTTTACCCAGACGTGTATTGGCCCGATCTTTTTTGAGATTATTCAACGCAAGGGTAACGAAGGTTTCGGTGAGGGCAATTTCCAGGCCTTGTTCGATTCCATCGAGCGCGACCAGCAAAAACGAGGCGTTATCTAGGCGTGTCCCGGATAAAGTTATATACGTACTGGCGCAGCAGTGCCGCATATCGCGTGCGCATCGCCCTGCACTTGAAGGGTGTGGACCACGAGCAGGTACCGATTCATCTGGCGCGCGGCGAACATCGCGGCGACTATCGCGAGCGCAATCCA
>JAOTXR010000175.1 GCA_029862285.1 Gammaproteobacteria bacterium | reverse complement strand
TCCGAGCGTGACGAACTCGGACATGTCGTCCCAGTGCTCGTCCCCGGTCGGCGTGCCACCGGGTCCGTCCAGCGTCTGGATCAACCACTCGTTGCCCGCACAGGATTCCGCAACCCGTTCGAGCCGGAACCAGCGTGTGACATCGGCCTGCGCTTCCGGGATCGGCGTAACCGGTCGCAACGTGGCCGGGACCGGATCCGTATGCCCCGCGGTGTCGACGACATCGAAGCGCATGACATTGGGGATCAACGGCGAGGTCGTGTCGTCGTTGCGCAGCACGATCTGCGCGCCGGTCGGGAACGCGGCAAAGTCGACGACGACGTCAAAACGCTCGGCCGGCACCATGTCGATACGCTCGAGCACGATCGGCGCCGTAATCAGCCCAAGGTCCGTACCTATCAAGCTAAACGGAACAAGCTGCCCCGGATCGGCCTGGTTTTCCAGCCGCAGCGAGTAGGGGCGCGCCTGCGAGCCATTGACGAAACGGAAGCGGTACTTGCCTTTCTTGACGTCGAGTGCCGGCCAGACCTTGCCATTGACCAGTATCCTGTCGCCAAAAAACGTGTCCTGTACAGCAGTCGGATATGAAAGCGAGCCATCGGGATTGAACTCGCGGTCCTGAATCACTGCAGGGATCTCGAACTCACCCGCGGGCAGCCCCAGTGCATCTTCGAAATCATCACGCAACAGATAGTAGCCGGCCATGCCAGCGTAGACATTGAGCCGGGTAATTCCCAGTGCGTGATCGTGATACCAGAGCGTCCCGGGCAATTGATCGTTGCTGTACTCGTAGACATCCGTTTCTCCGGGCAGGATCGTGTACTCAGGCTGACCGTCGAAACGTGCCGCCACATGTGCGCCGTGCACGTGGGTCACGATACGTGGCGAGTTGCTGTAGATGTTTGGCCCGTGCGCACATTCATCGACTTCCAACATGTGGCCACCGGGCGGCAAATCGTTGATATAAGTAACCTCGATGGGCTCATTAACCCGGGCTTCGATCGTAAAGCTCGGATAGGCGCCGTTGTAGGTCCACAGGTCGGTCAGCGGCAACTCACTGTGTAATTGTTGCTGCGCCGTTTGTACCGTGATCTCGTACTGGGGTGCGCCATCGGGGCGCGTCCCGACCGGCGCCAGCACGCCCGGTATCGGCAACGCATCGACGAAGGGTTCCAGCCCGCAGTCGACAGCTGTGTCGCTGCACAGACTGCCCAGACCCTGCGGCGTGCCACCCGAGGCGATGCACACGTCCGCCGCCACACTGTCGGAGCAGGTCTCTTCGAGATTACAGCAGGCGCCGACAGGCTGCGGACAACTGTTCGGGAAGCAGGAAGTATTGTTCGTATCCGGGGTTCCGCCGGCCGTGGTGCAATCCGCGGTTGTCAGTACCGAGCAGTCGCCGGTGTCAAAACAGCACGCAAATGACCCGGCACCGGCCGGATCGAGCGGGCTCGCCGCCGGAATATTCTCGTCGGGGATCGACTGCGACGTACCGGTGGCGGTGAAACTCAAATTACCGGTTGTGGTCCAGCCGGGTTGGGAATCGGCCATTATCTCTACGAGATTGGAATCGCCGTTACCGTCGGAGTCCATGTCTTCCACCGCGATAAACGCGCCTAACCAGTCATTGCCGGATACCGCGTCGAGTACCGCATAGCCATAGGCGTTCCAGGGCGAGCCCCCACCACTGCCAGCATGACAGAGCTGGCAGCTGGCGCCGGTGGCCGCGTTCATGATCGCCAGCGAGTTGGAGTTGATCCCGGTAGTCCCGCCCGGACCATAAAAGTCATCCCAATCGTTGGCGATCGGATTGCGCGCGTTGGCACTGGCCGACAGCAGGACGGCAGCTCCTGCGATTACAGTCGTCAGAAAGACCTGATTTGTTTTCATTTTCCAACCCCGGAAGTGCTGCCTCGCAGCCAGAAAACTGCCGGTGCCAGGTAGCCCCCTGGTTGATTGGCTGGTTGCATAAATCCTATGCTAACCAGCCTATTACGTGACCCAAGCAGGCGGAATCGTGGTTTACCGAAAGACCCCGGGCAGCCTGGCGATGGCCGGGCGGCAACCAGGCGGCGGCATTGCTATGCTCAGGTCATAAGGAACGGGACTGCAACGTGAATCTCCTCGAGCGCACAAAAATACTGGCACACATCCTGCGCTGGCGACTGACGTGGGACCGTCGTGATACCCGCTACCGCCCGGCCGAGTCGCTATCGGAAAAATTCAAATCCGCAACCGACGCGGTGGCGATGATTCCCGATGACGCCTGTGTGATAGCCGGCGGGATTTCCGGTAACGCCCGTTGTTCGATTTTTTTCTGGGCCATCCGCGAACGTTTCGAGCGCGGCGATGGGCCATACGGTCTTACCTGGATCTCTGTTGGTGGCCAGGGTGGGCGCGGCCGCGCACCGGGCACGGTAGAAGAAGTTGGAATCGAAGGGCTGGTCATCCGTTACATCGCCGGTCATACAGAGACTGCAAAGTCGATGCTGCAGCTTGCCGATGCCGGTAAACTCGAACTGCACACGATGGCCCAGGGCGAGATGACCCATGTCATCGAAGCCCAGGGTCGCGGCGAACGGGTCGTGCGCGGCACCACCGGTATCGGCTCGTTCCTGGATCCACGCGTGGGTGGCGGTTCTGCCGTTAGTCCTGGCGCGGAATTACAGTTGATCGAAGCCGACGGCGACAAACTTGTCTATACACTACCGCCAATCGACGTTGCATTGTTCAGCGCGTCCTATGCCGATCGCGACGGCAACATTTACTTTAGTAACGCGGCCACCATTACCGAGAATATCGAAGCAGCACGAGCGGCACGCCATAATGGAGGTCTCGTTTGCGTGGCCGTCTCAGACCTGATTGACTGCGATGTTGCCAGCATTGGCCTGGCCGCCGAGGAAGTCGATGTGATAGTCGTCAATCCACGTAATGAACAAACCGGTTCGGTGCCGCAACGCAAGTACTGGCCAATGTTCACCGCCGGTGCTACCGAAGACGAACGCGAGGCCGTCGCACGGTTGAAGTTCATTAACGAGACAATGCACATCACTCCGCATCGCAGCCGTGTCGATCATGCGCTGGGGCGCCTGGCCGCGAGGACTTTCACCCAAAACGTGCGCGCCGGGGCCACGGTCAATATCGGCGTGGGACTGGCAGAAGAAGCCTGCCGGGTCCTGTATGACAGCGGTGTACATGAACAAATTACATTCACCACTGAATCGGGCCCTTATGGTGGGCTACCCGCACCGGGTATCTTTTTTGGCGCGGCAATTAATCCTCTGCGCCTCGAATCCTCCGCCTGGATGTTTCATCATTACCGCGATCATCTCGACGCGGCGATGCTGGGCTTTCTACAACTCGATACGGCCGGCAACATCAACCTGTCCAAACGGGGACCACGCATGCTCGACTACGTCGGCCCCGGTGGTGCACCCAGTATCATCGACTCAGCACGCACGGTACTGTTCATTGGCAAGTGGATGCAGGGCGCCAAGATCCGGATTGACAATGACCGGCTGCGCGTGGAACAAGCCGGTGTGCCAAAAATTATCGAACAGGTGAACGAAATAACTTTTAACGGTCAGGTGGGATTAGAGCGTGGCAAGCAGGTTTTCTATGTCACCGATCTGGCAGTACTCGAACTGACTCTGGCCGGCCTCACGTTGCGCGCGGTTATGCCTGGCATCGACATCGAACGCGACCTGCTCGCTAATACGCGTGCCCGAATTGTCGTGCCCAACGATCCGCCGCCGCAAGTCGTGCCGGCTGCTGTTATCACCGGTACCGATTTTCACCTGCGATGGACTGGCGCATGAACGGTGGCGATCGCATCGGCCGGGTGCTGAAGGCGCACGACGTTGAATTCCTGTTTACGTTGTGTGGCGGACATATCTCGCCAATCCTCAAAGGCGCTAAAGACCGTGGTATCCGCGTTATCGATGTACGCCACGAAGCAACGGCAGTGTTTGCGGCCGATGCCGTCTCCCGACTGACGGGTACGCCGGGCGTCGCGGCAGTCACGGCCGGCCCCGGTGTCACCAATACCATTACCGCGATAAAGAATGCGCAGCTGGCGCAATCGCCCGTCGTGTTGATCGGTGGTGCTACTGCGACGGCGCTCAAGGGCCGCGGCGCATTGCAAGACATCGACCAGCTGGCGTTGTTCAAGCCGCACGTCAAGTGGGCGCGCTCGGCAAGTACCGTGCGCGACCTGGGCCCGACATTGCAGCGGGCATTTGAACTGGCACGCAGCGGGGTGCCCGGCCCGGTGTTCGTCGAATGTCCGGTTGACCTGCTCTACGACGAGGCCACGGTACGCGAGTGGTATGCCGCCAGCACACCGCGTGGCAAGTCGTTAGCTGACCGGCTCCTGCGTACCTGGCTCAAGCGCCACACCAATCAACTCTTCCTGCATACAAATACCGTCGACGAGACACAGGCTGAAGAGGTGCTACCGCCGTTGCCAACGCCGCGCAAGGTCAATCGCTCCGCCCGCCGCGTCGCAAGATGCCAACGCCCGGTCCTGATTGTTGGCAGCCAGGCACTGGTCGAAGCACAACAGGCCAAAGCGATTGCTGCAGCAATCGAACGCATTGGCATGCCGGTTTATCTTTCCGGCATGGCTCGCGGGCTGCTGGGGCCGGCGCACGAACTGCATTGTCGGCATCAACGACGCAAGGCCCTGCGTGAAGCCGACCTGGTCATTCTTGCCGGTGTGCCGTGTGACTTCAGACTCGACTATGGCCGCCAGATCGCCCGCGACGCCCGGCTCATTTCAGTCAATCGCAGCCGCCATGATCTGCGGCAAAACCGCCATCCTGATATTGGCGTTCACGGCGACGCGGGTCTGTATCTGCAATTACTGGCCGATACCGTCTCGCGAACGGCGCACCGGGAGTGGGATGACTGGAAACAAAAACTGCGACAACGCGACATCGACCGTGAAAATCAAATCGATGCGGACGCCGCGCGGTCGGGTGAATTCGTCAACCCTGTCGCGCTGTGCCGAACGATCGATGCGGAATTACCGGACAGCAGCGTAATAGTCGCAGACGGCGGCGATTTTGTCGGCACGGCTTCATATATCGTGCGCCCGCGCGCTCCGCTGTGCTGGCTGGACCCGGGCGCATTCGGCACTCTGGGCTGCGGCGCGGGTTTTGCACTCGGCGCGGCACTGTGCCGGCCAGATCACGAGGTGTGGGCGTTATTTGGGGATGGCTCTGTTGGTTACGCGCTGGCCGAATTCGACACCTTTGTACGTCACTCGATTCCGGTAATTGCTGTCGTCGGCAATGACGCCAGTTGGGCACAGATCGCACGCGAACAGGTGAAAATGCTCGGCGATGACATCGGTACGGTACTGGCGCGCAGCGATTACCACGATGTTGCCGCGGCATTGGGTGGTAAAGCCGTGCTGTTAACGCACGCAAACCAGACCGCGGTTCGGCTACAGGAAGCACAGCATCTGGTCCGCGAAGGCGCGCCTGTG
>JAOTXR010000174.1 GCA_029862285.1 Gammaproteobacteria bacterium | reverse complement strand
GTGCGTGAGGCGGACAGCATTGTCCGGGCGCGCAGCGGGCAGATCGTGGTGATCGGCGGGCTGATGCGCAACATCAGCCGCGATGAGAGCTTTGGTGCGCCGGGTCTCGGACGCTTGCCGGGTATCGGCGGTTTGTTTCGCAGCAAACGCGTCGTTGCAAGAAAAACCGAATTGGTGATTTTGTTGCGCCCGATAGTCGTCAACGATGACGAGAACTGGGCGCAGGCTGCCCGGGATCCGTTGGAGCGAATACGCGATTACTAGCCGGGGGAACCCTTGTATCTGGAACATTTTGGCTTTCGCGAGTATCCGTTCTCGCTGACACCGGACACCGAGTATTTCTATGGCAACAGCTGTCATAGCGATGTGCTGAACGTGTTGCAGGTGGCACTGCGATCCGGTGAGGGATTTATCGCGGTGACATCTGAAGTCGGTCTCGGCAAAACTCTGGTGTGCCGGTTATTACTACGCGAGATTGGTGAGGAATTCACCACCGCCTACATACCCGATCCCCTGCTGTCACCACGAGCATTGCGTATTGCGCTCGCAGAAGAGCTGGGAGTGCCAATACAGGAGGGCTGGACCGAAGATCAATTGATGCGACGGATCCAGAAACACCTGATTAAGGAATTCGCGGACGGTCATCGTGTCGTTTTGTTGCTGGACGAAGCACATCAATTACCGCCACAGACACTCGAGTCCGTACGTCTGCTGACCAATCTGGAAACAGAGAAATTCAAGTTGCTGCAGGTGGTGATGTTTGGCCAGCCTGAGCTCGATCGCCGGCTGGCGCATCCATCACTGCGTCAGCTGCGGCAGCGCATCGGCTTTCGCTGCACATTATCACCGTTGGACCGAAACGCGACGGCGATATACGTTGCGCATCGCGTCAGTATCGCCGGCTGCAGAACAGACCCGTTGTTTGCGCCGGCCGCTGTCAATGCAGTTTATGAAGCAAGCGGCGGCACGCCTCGGCTTATCAACATGTTATGCCATAAGGCACTGATGGCAGCCTTTGGCCGCGGTGAATACGGAGTAAATCTGATGCATGTACACCGCGCAATCGCCGATACGACACACGCCGTAGTGCAGCCAATGAACAGTTGGGAGCGCTTCGCCCGATGGTTTGCACGACCGTTTGTTAGCAACAGGCGGCCAGCCGCGTGAGTCTCGTCAACGAAATGCTGCAGGACCTGCAGCAACGCAAGGCGACGGGCAACAGGCCGCTCACCGGTCTGCGTGCGGTACCCGATGTCGCACCGAGGGAGGCACCCGAGGCGTTGCGTACCTGGTGGATCGTTGCTGGCATGCTCTTTAGCACTGCGGTCATTGCGGCAATCTGGCTCAGGACCGCCGTCGGACCGGAAACCGAACCGTTGTTGGTCGCCGCGATTGCGGCGGCGGACACGGTCCGGCACGAAGAATCGCTTCCCATCGCAGGAACACGACCGCAGGTCCCTGACGCGGAGCCTTTGACGCGACCGGAATTGAAGTTTCCATCGCTAAAGATGGACACGGTGTTTTCCGCCATCGCAGCGGAACCGGCAACTGCCGGGCGTGCGAAATTGGCGACTGTACGGATGCGGCCGGGTAGAACGGCGCGGATTGCAGCGGCGGAAAAAACGGCGAGCCCGCGTTCTGCTCAGTCGGCAGTAGCTGCGACTACCGTGCCGGTGGTGGCAGCTGCAACCGTAACGCGTGTTGACGTGCCGCGGGCCATCGGCTTGCGGCGGGATGGTCTGGCGGCGTTGCGGGCCGGCCAGCCGGTTGAAGCCGAAGACCGTTTTCGGGATCTGGCCAACATTGAACCGACTAGCCCTGAGTCGCACCTGTTGCTACATGCGGCACTGCGGGCACAGGCACGCGCGGGCGCTGCGCGAACGGTGTTGCTCGCAGCACTGGAGCAGGTCAGCGAACCCGTCGCAATAGTCCGGGTATTGAGCCATGAACTACTGGCTGAGCAACGCATCACTCAGGCGGTGACTTTGTTGCAGAAGTACCGTCCCGCCGGTCATTCAGATCCCGAATACGACGCCGTACTCGCTGTAGCCTATCAGCGTGCGGGTAATCACGACGATGCTGTCGACATTTATCGCACCCTTGTCGCAAGTCAACCGGCGAACGGAGCCTGGTGGGTCGGTCTGGCGATTTCCCAGGAGGCAAAAGGCCTGGTCGACGACGCCAGGAAATCGTTTGCGACGGCCAATCTGGCGGGAACGCTGGAAGCGCCGCTGGCGCGTTATGCCGACGAGCGCCTGAAAAAACTGGAGGCCGGATCATGAGTCTGCAAAAAAAACGAATCAGGCTGGGTGATTTGCTGAAGAGTGAAGGCGTGATCACCGAGGCGCAGCTGCAGGAAGCCCTGGTGCGACAGAAACAGACCGGGCAAAAACTCGGTCGCGCACTCACCGATGTTGGTGCCATCAGCGAGCATGATCTGCATGTACTGCTGGCCCGACACCTGGGAATAGATTACCTCGAGTTATCCAATCTGCAGCTCGATCTGGCCGTGGTAAGCCTGTTGCCGGAAGCACAGGCACGGCGCTACCGCGCCCTGGTACTGCACCAGGATCAACGAGGGTTGCTCGTCGGTATGGCGGATCCATCCGACCTGTTTGCCTACGACGAGATTGCACGTGCCGTGGGTCAACCGATCCGTGTTGCGCTGATCAGCGAATCAGAACTGCTACGCACTATTGATGTCATTTATCGCAATACCGACGAAATTGCACAACTTGCCGCCGAGGTTGATGAGCAGCTTGCAGGCGGCGATGTGCAACTCGATAGCATGCTGGAGGACGAACAAGCCGCCGATGCACCGATTATTCGTCTGTTGCAATCGATGTTTGGAGATGCGCTGAGGGCCAAGGCGTCAGATATTCATATCGAGCCTGATGAAAAGGTACTGCGCATTCGTTTGCGTGTCGATGGCGTGTTGCAGGAGCAGACCATAGAAGGCCGCGGTGTTGCCTCTGCAATGGTTACGCGCTTGAAGCTGATGAGTGGCCTGGATATTTCGGAAAAACGTTTGCCGCAGGACGGCCGCTTCACCGTGAGGGTTGAGGATCATAGCGTTGACGTGCGTGTTTCGACAATGCCGATACAATACGGTGAATCAGTTGTGCTGCGTCTTCTGGACCAGTCGGCCAACCTGATGCGGCTCGATGAGCTTGGTTTGCCGGAGGATCTGCGTACGCGTTTCGAGCACCTGATTCAGCGCAATAACGGCATGGTACTCGTGACCGGTCCAACTGGTAGTGGTAAGACCACGACGCTGTATTCGGCGTTGAACGAAGTCAACCGGCCTGGCTTCAAGATCATCACTGCTGAGGACCCGGTCGAGTATCGTCTTGAGCGTATCAATCAGGTCGGAATCAACTCCAAGATCGGCCTCAGTTTCTCCCGTGTCCTGCGTACCGTGCTGCGCCAGGATCCGGACATTATTCTCGTCGGTGAGATGCGCGATGAAGAAACCGTAGAGATTGGTCTGCGCGCTGCCATGACAGGTCACCTGGTCTTTTCGACGCTGCACACCATTAGTGCGGCCGGCGCGATTCATCGTTTGCTCGACATGGGCGCGCCACCCTACCTGGTGGCGGCTGCGTTGCATGGCATCCTGGCACAGCGTTTGGTGCGGCGTGTATGCGAGCATTGTCGTGAGCCGGCGCAGCTCAACCCGCATCAACGCGTTTGGCTGGAAGCTCTCATCGGGGTTGAGCAGCTGGACCAGTACCAGTTCATGCAAGGCTCCGGCTGTAACTTTTGTCATCTGACCGGGTATCTGGGCCGCATCGGCGTCTACGAATTACTGGAACTGGATAGTCACCTGACCGAGGCCTTGCGTTGTGATCCGACCGGCTTTGTCGAGATAGCAAACGCCAGCCCGAACTTCCGTCCACTTGTGTATTGCGCGCTGGAGTATGCCGCTAAGGGGATTACGTCAATGGACGAAGTAATCCGCGTATCGGGTGGGCTGGTTAGCGACCTGGCCGGTTCCGCAGGCATGGCGGGCGGACGTGCTCTGGAACATATTGCCGAGCCAGTGGGTTAAAGCATGCCTGACTTCGTCTACAAAGGTCGCGTATCCGGTGGGCAACTGGTAACCGGACAACTGGCTGCCGAGAACATCGAAGCGGTGGCGGCCCGGTTGATGGAACGTGGTATTACTCCGGTAGACATCCGGCCGGGCGTGCATGCGGCGCAGGACGGCGCGGCGGCATTGTGGCGCAGATTTGGCGGGGGCCGACCGTCAACCAAGGATCTGACGATGTTCTGTCGCCAAATGCATACGATCACCCGGTCGGGTATTCCGCTGTTGCGTGGCCTGAAGAGTCTGGCGCAGTCGACGCATCAGGCAATGCTGCGTGAGTCGCTGGAGGAAGTCATCGAGAGCCTGCAGGCCGGGCGCGGACTATCGGAGTCGCTACGCCGGCACCCGGACGTTTTTTCATCGCTTTTCGTCAGCATAGTCGAAGTAGGCGAAACGACCGGCACACTGGACACAGCGTTCATGCGGCTCTACGAATACCTGAGTCTCGACGAGACGATCAAAAAACGCGTTGCCTCGGCGGTGCGATACCCGCTTATCGTGCTCGCCGCGATCGCTGCAGCACTGGGTGTTATTTCGGTGTTCGTTATCCCGAACTTTGCGCCCCTGTTTCGTGCGTTAGGCGACAACATACCGATACCGACACGCATCATCATGGGTGTGTCGGATTTAACGGTAAATCAGTGGCCGTTATTGTTGATCGGGGCGGTGTTGGCGGCATTTGCGATTTCTTCCTATCTGGGTACTGCGCATGGCCGCGCCAACTGGGATCGCAGACGTCTTCGAATCCCGGTCATTGGCAACATCATGCTTGAGGCCGCGCTGGCAAGAGTGACGCGCTCGCTGTCTGTAGCTATTGGTGCCGGTCTGCCAATGAACGAAGCCCTGGCGACTATCGCGGCGAGCACCGGTAATGTTTTTCTCGGGGAACGCGTCGGTGGCATGTGTGCCGCAGTCGAGAAAGGGCGTTCGCTGACATGGGCGGCGAGCGACGCCGGTTTGTTTCCACCGTTGGTGCTGCAGATGATTTCTGTTGGCGAGGAAACCGGCGCAATACCGGATCTCATGGATGAGACAGCCGATTTTTATCAGCGCGAAGTTGACTACCGGCTGGAGAATCTGAGCGCTGCACTCGAACCGATATTGATTATCGGTGTCGGTATCTGCGTGCTGATCCTGGCGCTGGGTGTATTCCTGCCGATGTGGGACATGGTCGGCAAGGCGAAGGGACTGTGATTGCCTGCCGGAAAAGCAGCCTGACTGGCGAGACCGGTTTTTCTATGCTCGAGTTGATCGTCGTTATTGCCTTGATAGGGATCCTGCTGGTGATTGCGTTGTGGAAACTGGCAGGCTACGTGCGCGAGGCAGAACGCGTCGGTGTGCTCACGCTGGAAGGCGAGATGCGTAACACGCTCGTACTGGAAACGGCCAAGCGAATTCTCAACCCGGATGGCCCTACGGTCCTGGCGCTGGC
>JAOTXR010000173.1 GCA_029862285.1 Gammaproteobacteria bacterium | reverse complement strand
GCCCAAAAAGATTTTGACCAACGCCGACCTGGAAAAACTGGTCGACACGACGGACGAGTGGATCAAGTCCCGTACCGGGATCGAGCGTCGTCACGTGGTTTCCGATGGTGAGACCACCGGTACGTTGTGTGAAGGAGCGGCACGCGAGGCAATGGCTGCCGCCGGTGTATCGGCGTTTGATATCGATCTCGTAATTGTCGGCACCACAACGCCTGACCAGGTTTTTCCGAACATGGGTTGTCTGCTGCAGGAGCGGCTGGGCATACATGGCTGTCCGGCATTCAGCCTGGAAGCGGCCTGTACCGGGTTTATTTATGCGCTGGCGATTGCCGATCAATTTGTGCGCGATGGCAAGGCGAAATGCGCGCTGGTCGTTGGCGGTGAAACGCTGACCAATATCGTCGACTGGAACGACCGCGCTACCGTTGTGCTTTTCGGTGACGGCGCCGGTGCGGTGGTGCTGCAGCCAGCGGAGAAACCGGGGATAATGTCAACTCATCTGCACGCCGATGGTGCTTACAAGGATCTGTTGTATTTTCCGTCCGGCATCGGTCAGGGGCTGGACAGCATCCACGAAGGTAACGATGCGGTGCGGATGAAAGGCAACGAAGTTTTCCGGGTTGCGGTCAATACGCTGGGCGCGATTGTCGAGGAGACGCTGGAGGCCAACCAGATGACCCGTGCCGATCTCGATTGGCTAATCCCGCACCAGGCCAATATTCGTATTATTAAGGCGACTGCCCGCAAGCTGGAAATGTCGATGGACCAGGTCATTCAAACCATACAGGATCACGGCAATACGTCGACGGCGTCGGTGCCAATGGCACTCGACGTGGCCGTGCGTAGCGGTCAGATAAAACGCGGAGATATGCTATTGCTGGAGGCCTTCGGTGGCGGCTTCACCTGGGGCTCGGCGTTGGTTCGGTACTGAGTCGCGATTAGCCCTTGATCAGATTTTGCCAGACAGCGTCGGTACGCCAGCTGCCGGTTGGATTCTGATCGTCTTTGGCCGGTTTGGTCTCAGCTTCCTTGATGTGTTTCTGCCAGACATTGTACGGATCCCAGTCCCTTCCATTGTCGCCGGCTGAATTCACTTTGGTATGTTTCTCGCTCATTTTGCCCCCGTTGTCCCTAGTCGAGCATATCAAGTTTAGTACAGCAAATCGGACGTTTCTGTGACACCGGTCACACTCCGGGTGGCTATTGCTACCCATCAAGGAGGGGCAGGGCCCCATTGGACGTGACAAAGTTCACATTTTGAAGTTGCGGCAAACAACTTATGTTAAATCTTGTAGACCTCAGCCACCGAGTCATTAGCGGGCAGCAAACTTACCCGGGTTTGCCGGCGCCAACGGTCAGTGCCTATCTCAGTCACCAAGACTCAAGATCACACTACACTAACGGCACGGAGTTTCATATCGGCGAAATTTGCATGGTGATGAATACCGGGACTTATGTTGACGCGCCGTTTCACCGCTACCGCAACCGGGGCGATATCTCGCAAATCGAATTGCAGCGACTGGCGAATCTCGACGGTATTTGTTTTCGCACGCGCGGCGCCAGTCTCGATCTGGCGGCCGTGTCCCGTTTCGATGTCAGGAATAAAGCAGTCCTTATACATACCGGATGGTCGCAGCATTGGGGCAGTCCGGAATATTTTCGTGGTCACCCGTTTGTGACCCGGGAAGCCGCCGCATGGCTCGTGCAGGCCGGCGCTGCGCACGTTGGTATTGACTCGCTCAACATCGACAGCATCGACGGCGGGCAGCGGCCGGTCCACAGTTTGTTACTCGAAGCGGACATTCCGATCACCGAACATCTGTGCAATCTGGACCGGATTCCCGAGCAGGGTTTCCGATATTTTGCCGTTCCGGTCAAGGTGGTCGGCGCCGGTTCTTTTCCGGTCCGCGCTTTCGCGTTAGTCCCCTGACCAGGCTGTCAACCACAGGGAACATCGTCCCAATGTAACAAAATGACGGCCAATGCGTTGCGCTGGGTCAGCCAAAAAGATTAAGAATGCAAACCGTCCACAACACCGTGGGCCAGGTAGCTATCAGTCGCTGGGTAATATTGAGCAAATGGCCGTTGCAAACCGCGTGCCGGAAATAAACGATCTTCGGTGGTGTCAGTCGCTGCTGGATGCTATTACCTGCGTGCAGCAACAATTGCAGGCCGGTTCCCGGCACAGCGAGAGCATCAACTGCATCCTTGGCAAGTCACTGGAGCTGACCGGCAGTCAAGCCGGAATGTTGGCCAACATTTCGGGCGGCGAGCCGTGCCGGTTGACCGACGTGGTGCCTGCAAGCAGATCGCGTGAGGATGCGCTTGCCGCTTTCGACGAAATAGCGCGCTCGGCGCTGCAGTGTGGCAGGCATGTCATTGTGCGCGACCCGGAGGCGGGGAATACCGTGGCATTGCCATTGAGCATCGGCAGCGTTGTCTACGGTGTGTTGGTCTTATCGATGACAGCGCGCTGGCAAGACGACATGATCGAGTCGATGGCGCCATTCACCGGCACAGCCGCGGCTGTGTTACGGCAGTTTCAGGAAGATCTCAGTGCGCCACAGGTTGACGCGGTGTTCGATCACCTGGCCGACGGCATCCTGACCGCCGATAACGATGGACGCATCGAATCGATGAATGCCGCAGCCGAACAGATGTTTGGCTACAGTCTGGACGAACTGGTGGGCAAAAGTGTCCGGGTGCTGCTGCCGGAACCGTATGCCAGCCGGCACGACGAAAATCTGGCGCACTATCGTGAGACCGGTGAAATCAGGATTATGGGTTATGGCCGTGAACTCGACGGGCAGCGCAAGGACGGTGTTATTTTTCCGATGGATATCTCGGTAAGTCAGATCGAGATCCAGGGCCGCGACGTATTTGTGGTTATCGCACGCGACATCACGGAACACAAAGCACAGCAACAGATGGTAGAACTGGAGCGCGCCAACACGCAGACACTGGAATTGCTCGTGCGTATTGACGCGGTGACCGGTATTGCCAACCGGCGGCACTTCGACGAGGCACTTACAAACGAGGTACGCCGTGCTGCCCGTGACCAAAAACCGGTATCGCTAATCCTGTGTGATATCGATTTTTTCAAGGCCTTTAATGATCGCTATGGACATCCGGCAGGTGACAAGGCATTGGGTGCGGTGGCCAAAACCATAGAGGGCTGTTTTCAGCGCGCCGGGGAAGTGGCCGCGCGTTATGGCGGCGAAGAGTTCGGCGTCGTCGTACCCGGTGCCGACCTGGCAGCGGCAGCTGAACTGGCCGCCACTGTGCACGAGCGGGTTTGCGCCCTGTCGATACCTCACAGCGCCTCACCCATTTCTGATCACCTGACTATCAGTATCGGCGTGGCCAGCGCCGTACCGGGGCCGCAGTTCGATCAGACACAGCTGGTCGAAGAAGCCGACCGGGCCTTGTACCGCGCCAAGGGTAAGGGCCGCAATTGCATCCAGCTTGCCGAGCCCGGCGCCAAATCCAAGCCGCTGCAGCGGGTTCGCCGCTAATACGTTCGTGCTTTTTGCCTGCACTCGACTGCGGTCCAACTTCAATTAGAATACTGCGAGGAGGTGACCGCACGCCTTGCATGCGCTAAACGAAGCTTCGATGCGTCTTGGACTGGATGCGCTGTGCCAACGCGATGCGTCCTTGTCGAAGGTGGTTGCAGACCGCGGTCCGCCACCGTTATGGACGCGCCGGCCCGGCTGGCACACCCTGATCAGGATAATTCTGGAACAACAGGTGTCGCTGGCGTCGGGTCGCGCTATTTATCGTCGACTGGCTGCTGACATTTCGCCTTTGACGGCTGCAAACTTGAGTTCCTGTTCAATTGCGCGTTTGCGTCGTAGCGGATTGACCCGGCAAAAAGCCGAGTACTGTCGCGGGCTGGCTGCCGCGATCGCCGAGCGGCGTTTGAACCTGGCGACGATAGCGCGGCAGGATGACGAGCGCGCCCGCGACTCACTTTGCGTGTTAAAGGGCATTGGCCCATGGACAGCCGATGTTTACCTGCTGATGGCATTGAGGCGACCCGATATCTGGCCGGCGGGAGACCTGGCGCTGATAAAAGCCATCGAAGATCTTTACGGCATCGCCGACGACGCAGCGATGCTGGCGCTGGTCGAGCGCTGGCGCCCGTGGCGTGCGATTGCCGCACGCATTTTGTGGCACGACTATCTGGATCGTCGCGGGCGCAGTTGATTGCTACTACAGCGAGTCGGCAGTTTCGGTGTAGGACAGTCGGAGTGTGCCGCTGTAGCGGGGTGACGTGGCGTCAATAACCGTATCGATATCGACCGGCGTTTCCGAGAAAAACAATTCAAACAGAGTCGCATCGATACCGAAGATGCTAAATCCGGTGTCATTGTCCGGGTTGTAGTTAGCCAGGGCCATGTTACCGTCGAGAATACGGTCCAGGTTCGCATCCCGGCAATTGACGTACCGGGCCTCAAAAGCATCCCCCTGGCCGATCAGGTCCGCGCCTGAACCCGATGCATCTGCAGTCCAGAGTAAACGTGACTGGCCCTCGCCTTCGTCGGCGGTGTTGTTACACGTCAGCGTCAATGCCGAATTGAACATTCCTTCCAATGTTTCTTTGTTGTCTTCAACGTCATCGATGATGTCTTCAGCGAGTAACGTGGCACGCAACACAACGTCGAACATGTTGTAGGCCGCCGATGCCATGCGCAGATTCAGGTCGGCATTTTCGTCGTCTTCGCGGTCTTCGAAATCCGACCAGCTGTGAAAATCTGCTGTCGTGGCGCCACCGATAACCACGTCGACACCGCCTGAGGTCACGGTCACGACAGTAGTCGTACCGCCGAACAGGCTGGAAAACCGGCCGGCAACCGGATTGTGGCCAATGCCTATATCGAACGCGGCAGACACCGCGATGTCGGCAGCACCTGCCAGGAGCTCTTCGGTAGTTTCCGCGGTGATCGTAATCTGGAACTCGCTGCCGGTGTCGAGCGTGATCGAGCTGCGGTCGAGTGTCAGCTTGTCGCCCTGGTTGGCGCTATAGCTACCGTGCAACGACAAAGTGTCGAGTTCTGCGGTACGGGTTTCCAACTCGCGCTTCAGCGGCACCGCAAGGGTGGTCAGAGTGAAATCGACGGTTACCGGGACCGCCAGGACCGGTTCGTCGTCATCCGTGGAGCTGCTGGCAATAATGGTCATCACACCGGCAATCCAGATAAGGGTCATCGCGGCGAATTTTCCAACGTTCATTGCGGTGATGCCTCCGGTGTGCTGCGCAACGCGAGCGTAAGTCCCAGTGCCACGAGAATCGCCAGAGTAATCGCCACGAGATCCATGGGGTCGAAAGTACTGGCAAGTTGATAGGGTTCAAGCGGCGCAGCCAATGAAACCCGGTCGTGTTGCGCCAGTTCCGCCAGCAGCTCGACCAGACCCCACGCCAGGATGGCAGCCAGAGCAGCCGGTAATCGCGCAGGGACCAGCGCACAGGCGAGTGCAAAGGCCAGCGTGTGCAGGAAAGAGGGCAGCTGACCTGTCAGCGGTGT
>JAOTXR010000002.1 GCA_029862285.1 Gammaproteobacteria bacterium | reverse complement strand
GGGTATTTTTTAGCGAAGACAATCCCCAGCGCCAGGCTTTCGACAAAATTCAGGACACCTATACACGTAACGACACGTTGTTGTTCACGATCACGCCCAGAGGCGGGGACGTATTCGAACCGGAAGTTCTGTCGGCCATTATTGAGCTGACGGACGCCGGCTGGCAGCTGCCCTACGCGTTGCGAGTGGACTCGATCACCAATTTTCAGCACACGCGCTCCGAGCTCGACGATCTGATAGTGACTGATTTGTTCGAGGACCCCGAGAGCCTTTCGGCCGGGGAAATAGCCGTCGCACGCGAAGTGGCGCTGAACGAGCCAGTCTTACGCGATCGGCTCATTGCACCGGACAGTCGGACAACGGCCGTATTTGTGACCTTTCAAATGCCGGATCCGGAACAGGACAGTGGCGAGGCGCAACAGGCAGTATCCGAACTCATTGCCCTTAGCCGGGACCTGGTGCAGCAATTCGAAGCGGATTACCCCGGGCTCGATTTGCGCATGACCGGCTCGATAGCGATGAACAACGCCTTTTTCGAGGCATCGATAGACGATCTGAAGAAACTGGTCCCGCTGATGTACATGGGCATCATTATTGTGATGCTGCTACTGGTCCGCTGTGCCAGTTCCACATTGGCTACAGTCATCGTCATAGCGCTTTCAATCGTTACCGGTATGGGACTGGCTGGCTGGTTGGGTATCAAGCTGACCAGCCCTTCTGCTTCGGCGCCAACGGTGATAATGACACTGGCGGTTGCAGACTGTATTCACATCATTGTCTCCATGTTTAATGCCATGCGTCGCGGCATGGACAAACAAGCCGCAATTGTCGAGTCGATGCGTATCAACATGCAGCCGGTGTTTCTCACGAGCGCAACAACAGCGATTGGCTTCCTGACGATGAACTTCAGTGACGTGCCGCCATTCCGTGACCTCGGCAATATTGCCGCAATGGGTGTTATGGCTGCCTTCTTTTTTGCGGCATTCTTCTTGCCCGCGGTTTTATCACTACTGCCATGCCGCAAGGCGCCCGTGGATCATCCCACCACAGTGTGGATAGATCGCTTTGCCACCTTTGTAGTCGAGCGCTCGAATGCACTTTTAGTTGTCATGATGCTTGCCAGCATTACTTTGCTGGCATTCATACCGGCCAACGAACTCGATGACGAATTCGTCGAATACTTCGGTGAGAGCATCGAATTTCGCCGTGACACTGACTACACCATTCAGAACCTCACCGGCATCAACCAGGTGCACTACTCCATACCTGCCGGTGAGAGCAATGGGGTCAGCGACCCGCAGTTCCTCAAGCAACTCGACAGCTTCGCGCAATGGTATCGTGACCAACCCGGTGTGGTTCATGTCAACACGTTGAGCGACACTTTCAAGCGTCTCAATCGTGTTCTGCACGGTGACGATCCAAGCTGGTATCGCCTGCCTGAGCAACGTGACATGGCGGCGCAGTACCTGTTGTTATACGAACTGTCGCTGCCGTTCGGCCTGGATCTGAATAACCAGCTGAATATCGACAAGTCGGCCACCCAATTCGTCGCCACAATGGAATCCCTGAGTTCGGTGCAATTGCGCGGGCTGGTGGCTCGCAGCGAGCAATGGCTTGTCGACAATACCCCTGATTTAGCGACGACCGGGATCGGTATATCAGTAATGTTCTCACATATATCGGATCGCAATATTCGTAGCATGCTCGGCGGAGCATTGCTCGGTCTGGCGTTGATTTCCGGTTTGCTTTTGGTTGCCCTGCGCAGTTTCCGCATAGGCCTGCTAAGCCTGTTGCCCAACCTCTTGCCCATCGGTCTGGCTTTTGGCATTTGGGGAATTGCGGTCGGCCAGGTTAATGTTGCCGCATCAGTCGTGTCCGGCATGATCCTCGGCATTATCGTTGACGACACGGTGCATTTTCTCAGCAAGTACCTGCGCGCGAGACGCGAGCGCGGTCTGGATGCGCCCGACGCCGTACGATACGCGTTTCACACTGTCGGCCTGGCTTTGACAGTCACTACAGTGATCCTGATTGCCGGATTTGGTGTATTGAGTTTTTCCGCCTTCGAAATCAACGGCACGATGGGCGCATTAACCGCCATCGGTATTGCCATCGCGTTAATCGTCGACTTCTTATTGCTGCCGCCGCTGTTGATTAGACTCGACAAGCGCCGGACCCCGACTACAACTACTGGAACGGATACTGAAGAGGAACCTGTTTATGCGTCGACCTGAGAAAAGTCTTTTTCTATTTTTGATTGCTGCAGCAATCGGGTTTGGGCCGGCAGCGGCCGATGAGGCCGCAGACAAAGGTCTCTCCATCGCCAGGGAAGCTGATCAACGCGACACAGGATTCGGCGACGCCAGTGCGACACTGCAGATGATTCTGCGCAACCGTCATGGCGACCAGACCACACGGCAAATGCGCAGCCGCACGCTGGAAGTACTGGAAGACGGCGACAAAAGTCTGATGATCTTTGACGACCCCGCGGACGTGAAGGGCACGTCTTTCTTGAGTTTTTCTCACAAGGAAGGCGACGATGACCAGTGGCTGTATCTGCCGGCACTAAAAAGGGTCAAGCGTATATCGTCCAGTAACAAGTCCGGTCCATTCATGGGCAGTGAGTTTTCCTACGAAGATCTGTCCTCACAGGAAGTCGAAAAGTACGCCTACCAATATCTACGTGACGAGAACTTCGATGATCGCGATCACTTTGTAATCGAACGCATACCGGTGGACAAAAAATCGGGTTATCGGCGCCAGATTACCTGGATTGACCAGGAAGAATATCGCGTATGGAAAGTCGAGTTTTACGATCGCAAGGACTCGCTGCTGAAAACGCTGGCGTTCGCGGACTACAAACGCTATCTCGACAAGCACTGGCGTGCCAGTCAACTGGATATGGTCAATCACCAAACCGGGAAAAGTACGACGCTTCGTTTCGAAGACTACATCTTTGGTAATGGCTACGCGGATGACGATTTTAATCGCAACAGTCTTGCGAAAGCACGTTGAAGCCGGCGCACCGCCGCCGCGAAAGATGGATCGAACGCAAACCGCGGGGTTTGCCGCCCCCTGTTGTTTGTGGCGCGATCTGCGCGGCCATGCTGGTGGCTGCCGTGCCACTGGCGCATGCGGGTGAGTGGACCGGTGATGCCGGTATAGAGTTACGTGGTTTCACCGGCAGCCCGCTGGACCCTGTGCAACACGAAAGTAACTTCTCTGTCTATCTGCAGCCAGAGCATTACCACGACTGGGATGACGGTGACCAACGTTTTGTCATCGCGCCTTTCCTGCGCGTCGACCAGGATGATCCGGAACGTTCGCATTTCGATCTGCGCGAGCTTTACTGGCGCAAGAGTTTTGCCTCTGCCGAGCTATCGGTAGGACTGAAAAAAGTGTTCTGGGGCGTGACGGAATCGGCACACCTGGTGGACATCATCAACCAAACCGACGCGGTCGAAAATATCGACGGCGAAGACAAACTCGGCCAACCGATGATAAATCTCAGCTTGCTGCGCGACTGGGGCACGGTCGATTTATTTGTCATGCCCTGGTTTCGTGAGCGCACCTTTGCCGGCCGCGAGGGTCGCCTGCGGCCACCGTTTTATGTCGACGAGAGCGGTGCCCGGTATGAGTCCGCCGCCGCTGAAAAACATATCGACACAGCTGTCCGCTGGAGCCACTACCTTGGTGACTGGGACATCGGCCTGGCACATTTTTCCGGGACCAGTCGCGAGCCCCGGTTTGTGTTGTCCGCGTTCGGGCCGATACCGGTTGTGATTCCCTTTTACGACCAGATTGAGCAGACCAGTATCGACCTGCAGGCAACCAAAGGCGGCTGGCTGTGGAAACTCGAAGCGTTCAACCGTAGCGGCCAGGGCCATTCCTTTCAGGCCCTCGCCGCAGGATTTGAATACACGCTGGTCGGTCTGTTCAATACTTCAGCCGACCTGGGTCTAATTACGGAATTCCTGCGCGATAACCGCGACGATCCGACCATAGTCGGTGACAAAGACATTGCCGTCGGTTTCCGACTTGCATTCAACGATGTCCAGAGCACCGATTTGTTGGCGTTTTCCGGGATCGACCTCGATACCAAGGAGCGTTTCTCGTCCATAGAAGGCAGTCGTCGCCTGGGACAAAGCTGGAAACTCTCACTGGAGGCCCGTTTCTTTTCCAACACGAAGCCGGGCAGCACACTGTATACGCTACGGCATGACGACTACCTGCAATTCTCACTGGCCAAGTTCTTCTGACCTGCACGCGGGTTTTCAAACTCGCTCACTGGCAAGAATGCTTCGCATCGAGGTTTCTGGTGAACAGAAACAATTCATATACGGCGCCAAAGTCGACGTGTCGTTGCACGAGCAAGACTGTGGGGATCCAGCCGGATGGACACGACGATGCTCTGCATATGGGGAATGCTCCCCCTAATGCGCCAGCCGTCCGGCAAAGTAATTGAATTGCGATTACATCAAGTTGCCAGGAAAGTATCTGTACACTGCATCCAGGTAGGTCAATTCTTACAACAGTATCCAGACTTCTTTTACAACAAAGTGTTGCGTTGCTCTGCCATTGCCTGGCGCTACATTTGCGACGAACGGTCTAATAAATTAAGGTTTATATGTCTGGTGGTCCGCAGCCAAGTGACTGGTCACACCAGAGAGTATGGACTGGCAACCTAAAATCGCCAGCCGTGCCGGGAGGTAAATGGTCACTATCAGTCAGTTCTGGCTTGCACTCTTCGCCATTTTCATGGCGGGGGCGGGGCTGGGCGCATATTCCTTGCGTCGCCTGACGCGTCGGCACTCTCACAAAAACGACGTGCGTTGGCAACGACTCGTGCAGGAATCCAAGGAAGAGCTCGAACGGGAGCTTGCGAAATTGACGAAGACGCTCGATCACACCCGACAAAAAAAATCCGCCCTGCGACGCACACTGAGCGAAAGCGAAGAAACCGTCCGGTTACTGAGCGCAAAGCATGTTCCGGCTTATGAGACTGATATCGCCGAGCGCGACAAGCGGCTTGCGGAATTGAACAAGCGTCTTTCCCATGCCCGCGCGAAGTTAGCCGATGCCAAGGATCAGGAAGAAACGGACAAGCGCGAGATAGAGAAATTGCATACCGAACTGGCCAATCGCGACCAGCGGGTTGACGATCTGCTGACACGCAATACCGAATTCTCAGGACTGAAACGGCTCAACACCGAGCAGGAAAAACGCTTCGCAGAAATTCAGGCCGAATTGGAATCTGCCCGGAGTCTGAACAATCGTGCCGAAATTGACTTTCAGAACAAGCTCCGGGGGAAGACCCACGCCTTGCAGCAGGCAGAATTGAACGTGGCGGAGCTGAAGACTCGTATAGAACGATTCGAGAAAACTGCACCCGATTACCAGGCGGAGCTGAAGGAGCGGGACCAGCAGATTGCCAGCTTGAGCCAGGAGTTCGAGGTTATGCGCCGGCGACTGCCGACACTGAACGACGCGTTGCGGGAACGCGAGACTTCGATTGAAGACCTGATCGCCGAACTTTCACAGGAGCGAAAGAAAGCTGCATTGCTGCAGGAAAAGATTTCGCAATCGGCAAAAGAGAGCCCGGTGGAGGTTCACCGTGCCAGTGCCAATGTCATCAATCTGCAGCCACATCTGGATGCCGATGCCGTCGCACGCAACCTCAATCCCGAGAATGCCGAACAGCGAATCCAGGAACTCGAGACAGAGCTCGAACAATGGAAGCGCAAGCACCATGCTGTCAAGCGGAGAAAAGACCATATAGTGTCCAACCTGTCGGGAGAACGGCGGGCCGGCAGTCTGCAGCAGATTCGGGGTATCGGTCCGGCGCTGGAAACCACACTGAACGACCTGGGTATCATGTCCATCGATCAACTGGCCATGCTCAATCAGGACGACATCGCGGCCATGGCGGAAAAAGACAGCTCCTTGCCCCGACGGATCAACCGCGGCGAGTGGATTGAGCAAGCCCGCCAGCTGGTGAAATCTGACCAACGGGACCGACGCCGTCCGCGTGCCTGATCACCACCTCGCCCAGGTCAACATTGCGCGAATGCGCGCACCCCTCGAAGATGAGCTGATGCATGGCTTCGCCAGCCGGCTTGACGAAATCAACGCGCTTGCCGATGCGAGCCCGGGTTTTGTCTGGCGGCTGCAAACCGATGACGGCGACGCCACCGCCATGCGCGTTTTTGACGATCCGCTGATCCTGATCAACCTGTCTGTTTGGGATAACCTGCAGGCGCTGCGCCAGTTTGTTTATCGCAGCCAACATCGGGAATTGTTGCGCGGTCGTGCCGACTGGTTTCTTCCAATGAATGGCCCGGGTCTGGCTCTATGGCATGTGCCCGCGGGACATCACCCGACCGTCGACGAGGCAAAATCGCGCCTGGATCTTCTGGCCCGTGCGGGAGCTTCAGCTGAAGTCTTCACTTTCGGCAATGCGCCCTCGGATTGATATCATTCACACGGCCAGCCGGCATACACGCATAGAGGAACCGTCATGCGACTGACTTTGATTCTGATTAGCAGCCTTCTAATCGCTGGTTCAGCCATGGCTAACGAAGAAGACGCCATCGCACTGACGGTCTTTAATTACATGCAAGGCTGGTATACCGGCAATGCGGCCCAGATGGAGTGGTCATTACATCCGGATCTGGCGAAAAGAACCATCGGCACAAACACCAGGGGTCAGCGTCATTTGCATAACATGGGCGCCATGCGACTGGTACAGCTCACCCGATCCGGCGCCGGCGCCGGCATGCCGGCTGCCAAGCAGTTTAAAGAGGTCATTATTCTCGACGTGCATGGCGACACCGCAAGCGTGAAAGCGATTATGCATGGCTGGATCGATTACATACATCTGGTGCATCTTGATAACCGCTGGCTGATTGTCAATGTGCTATGGGATCTGGAGGACGGATCCTGACGCTTGTGGGGCAATGCGTTAAGCTGAGTGCGGCCGAACTGGAAAGTCAATTCTGCAATGTCACGTTACCGCGGCAATTCCGAATTTCGCCACGATGCTGTTCCGGCAACTGGCATCCTGCTCAATAATCTGGGAACGCCTGCTGCTCCTACCACATCCGCGGTCCGCAAATACCTCGCTGAATTCCTGTGGGACCCGCGAGTTGTCGAAGTACCCCGGCCGATCTGGTGGCTGGCACTCCATGGCATTATCCTGCGAACCCGCCCCCGTCGTTCTGCCAAGGCCTACAAAAAGGTGTGGACTGACGAAGGCTCGCCGCTGCTGGTCAATACAGTGCGACAACGCGATGAGCTTGCAAAGACGCTTGCCGGCCGCGTCGGCGGACCGCTTCACATCGAAGTAGGCATGCGTTACGGGCAACCCTCGATTGCATCGGCGCTGGAAAAACTGGAACAGGCAAATTGCACCCGGGTGCTGGTTCTGCCGCTTTATCCGCAATACTCGGCCACCACAACAGCATCGACCTTCGACGAGTTGAGCCGCCAGCTGCGCAGGGTGCGAAGGCTACCTGCATTGCACTTCATCGACGGCTATCACGACGATCCGGGTTACATAGATGCTCTGGCAGCGAGTATCCGCGAACATTGGCAACGCCAGGGCCGGCAGGCACAACTACTATTTTCTTTCCACGGCATTCCGCAACGCTACCGGCTCAATGGCGACCCGTACCCATGTCACTGCCACAAAACAACCCGGCTGGTGGTCGAGAAGTTGGGTTTGGGTGAGGCCGACTGGGATATCGCCTTTCAGTCGCGGCTGGGGCGTGAGGAATGGTTACGACCGTATACGGACGAGGTTTTGCAGCAATGGGCAACGACCGGTGTTGGCGACGTCGACGTAATCTGCCCCGGATTTTCCGCCGACTGTCTGGAGACGCTCGAAGAAGTCGGCATGCAGTACCGGGAGCTGTTCATAAAACACGGCGGCGACTCACTACACTATATTCCGGCGCTCAATGAGCGACGAGATCACATTGAGTTTCTCGCCGGGCTGGTCCGGTCGGTTCTCGATGCCTGGGAAAACCGGAGCCTGCCCGAAACCGCATCGGCGGATACGCTGGAACGGGCACGGCAATTGGGAGCACAACAGTGATTGGCCGTTTTCTCGAACTTGGCCTGAGCACGGAAAAAATCCTCGATTCCATCGGCTATTACGAAGAACTGGGCTTCAAGCAACTCAATGTCGGCGACGTCTGGCAGTATGCCTATGCCGTCCTCAGCGACGGTACCATCCATATCGGTCTGCACGATATACCTCCGTCTGCGCCGATGCTCACTTTTGTACTCCCCGATCTCGCCGATGAGATCATCGAGTTTCGCTCACGCGGCATCGAGTTCATCACTGAAAAAACGGCCGATGATGAGTTCAATGAGTTGGTTTTCACAGATCCGGATGGGCACGTCCTGCGGCTGGTCGAGGCGCGTACTTTTTCGCCACCGCACTTCGAGCAAATCCAGTCAGCTTGTGGCCATTTTCGCGAGATTACGCTGCCGGTGCGTGACCTCGAGGCGGCGACGGCATTCTGGCAACGCATGGGATTCGATGAACTGGGTCAGGCCGACGAACCGCATCCCCACATCTGGCTACGTGGATCCGGTGTGGTCCTTGGCCTGCACCAGTCAGCAGAAGTATCAGGCCTGGCGTTGAGCTTTCAATCGCAAGACATTTCAGCGCGACTGGCGAGCCTACGACAAATAGGCATCGATACCGCGGGTCAGGCGCCATCCGGCGTCGCCGCGTTGACATCGCCTGAGGGCCTGGCTATCTACATGCACGGCATCTGATCGTGATTCCGGTCATACGATTGAAAGACAAGCTGGCCAGGATTGACCAGCACTGGACCCCGGGAATCGTCGCAGCAATCAACGACTATCAGGTCAAACTGGTAAAGATTGAGGGCGAATTCACCTGGCACAAACATGCCGACACGGACGAATTGTTCCTCGTACTACACGGCAACATGGTAATACGACTGCGTGATGGCGAGGCGATCCTCGAAAAGGGAGATCTCTGTGTCGTGCCACGGGGTGTCGAGCACAAACCAGTTGCTGAACGTGAATGCCACGTGTTGTTGCTGGAACCAGCTGACACTGTCAATACCGGGGATGCCCCGGGCGAGCTTACGGTAGATAAACCGAACTGGTTGTAGGTCAGCTCTGATCTTTCAGTAAATCATCCAGACGCCGAGATAACTGATCGTACTTGAGCTCGGGCAATTCGTAGACCCAGTCACTGAACTTGCCGTTCAGTTCATCTGCTTCGGCGGCTATCGCTGTCAGGTCGGCTTGTGGCTGAGGCGGCGGTCCCTCCTCCTCATCTTCTGATGCCCCAGCCGGCAAATATCTCGTTGCTATTGCAGCATCTGTCGCGGCGTGGAAGTACGCGTAGTACTTGTCATCTTTGGCAGCGACATCGACATTGATAACCAGGCCGTCAAAGGCACGAAAAGCCGCGCGAGTCGTGCTCAAGCCGGCAAATCCTGAATCACTCAATGGTGCCACGTCATCGACACGCAGACCCTTCAATACGCTGCCTATTGCGTTGGCAATATTGTCGCGCTCGAGCTCGCGACCAGCGGGGATATTGGCAACATCGAAGTTAGGCTGGCCGAACTCGCTCTTGGAAACCCGCAGCGTATGTCCATCCGCATGTGTGATCTCTATTTCCGCGATGCGGCTCGCGTTGATATCTATCGCCTGGCGGTCCAGCCACCGCATCGTATCGTTCGCGACATTGATATCACCGCTGGCAAGCCAGCTCGTCGTCTCAGCAATTAGACGCACGTAAGTCGCCTGACGGGAACCCTCCTGGTCTCCAACTATGACCGCGGGCACATCGACACCCTCGAGTTCGACCAGCACACCGCCCGCGTCGCTGGCTTCGATATTTTCAACGCCGAGGCGCTCGTAAAATTCCGGATTGGAGGTTTTTTCTTCCAGCAACGTCGCCTCTGACAATTTAACCAGTAGCTCGCGTAACTCACCCATATTGGCCCGGTAACCGGATTTTTCTGCCAGGACCCAGCTGATCTCGCCGCGCGTCAGTGTTGCGATGATTTCCGCGCCCGGCCCGGTTAGTTTTACGCCAGTCACGTTATTGAGATTGTCTGCCAGCCCCGGCAGCAAGAATTCACCGGCTGACTCGCCGGAGATCACCGGTTCGCGAATGCTGGTGGTCCATAGCGCCGCCAGGATAGCCAGCACCGCGGCAACGACCAGCAAACCGAAATGATGGCCTTTCACGCAACACCCGACTTGCGCCGACGCGACCGAAGTATGGTCGCAACGATGGCACCGATAATAATCAACGACGGGATCAGGCCAATATTAATGACCTTCAGTGTTGTGCCGAGTTTCTTGATATCACGGTCGAGGTCACGACGCACGCGACGCAGCTCTTTACGTACTCCGACTCGCTGATCCAGGAATCGCTGGATCTCGGCACTTTGTTCCGCAGTCATGATCAGTGCATTGCCCTCATCCCGACCGCTCTGTAACTGACTGAGCTTGTCCTCCGTCGCCGTGAGCTGATCCTGCAACTCCTGCTCCTTGGCAAGAAAGCGTTCGTCTGCCTTGCGTTTCAGTTCCTCGACACGTTCGAAGGGCCGGCGATACGTCTCCCGGCTGCGTATGCCGATCAGATCGCTGCTCCCGGTGAGGTTGTCCAGCGTATTGACTACGAAATCCCCGTTGCCCGACCAGGCGGTTACGATGCGCTGGCCGAAAAAACTCCTTACTTGCACCCAGAACTGGTCAGCAAGCATATCGACATCGGCAACAACGACGACATTAATACTGTCTTCGGCAACAGCGAGATGGCCCTCGGTGTCACCATCGCCAGGCGCGCCATCCGGAAACGCACTGGCCACCTGACCGGATATTCTTGCGGCCAGCGTATATTTGTTGCCGGTCGGCGCAAAGACATCGCGTAACGCATTCGGGTCAGACAAAAAGCGCACGCGGTCAACCGGAATGGTCCCGGCCTCATCCGTCGACTGCATCAACGGAATGACCGCTACAGCTGCATCTTCTTTTGTTTCTATGTACCCGGGCATTCCCAGGTTGACGCTGGTCAGATCGCCTGTCACGACGTCTTCCTGGTTGAATTGCTCGGCGGTCAGACCCAACAATGCAAGATGGCGTGCCGGCGGCGCGCCCGGTCGCGCGCTAATCTGCAAAGCCAGCACGTTGTCGCCCAGCACACTCGCCGTGGAAACGGCTATGCCCCAGCCGTCGAAGAGCCGCTCCAGCGACGAACTGCGGCTGGCTGCAAATGCGGCAGCCGGATTGTTCGGATCTTCAACTGGCCGATCCACTTCGGCGTGCGGATCGACAAAGATCAGGGCTTTGCCACCACGCATAATGAACTGGTCAATCCCGTAAAGTGTCTCATCACTGAGATTCTTCGGGTGCACGAGCATTAGCACATCGATTTCGTCGTCTATCACGCTTGTTCCGGGGCTGAGATCGCGCAACTCGAATAACGAGTTGATTTGCTCGTCAATCACCCAGGCGGGATCCACCTGACGGGTCTGAGGATTGAAATCCCCACCCATCGACAATCCGGTCATCAACCCGACAACCGGCTTCTTCGGGTTCGCCAGCGTGTAGACCAGCTTTGCCAGATCGTATTCCAACGTGGCTTCTTTGCCCGGATCGAAAAACGGTATGGTCTCTTGGTCACCGACAGAATTGGTCGCTGCCAGGCCCATGTAAACCGATGCGCCGCTGGCGGTAGGCAGCGCCTGCAGCCCGAACTGCGAAGCCTGGTCTTCTTCTTCGCTGAAGGGCAGCGGATCGATTACCTGCAAACGCAATTTGTCGTCTGCATGCTGAGCGAACTCTTCCAGCGTTTCGCGTACGCGCACCGCGTAGGGCCGCAGTGACGGCACTGTTCTCGCCTCGGTCTCGGAATAGAAGAAATAGACATTGATTGGTTCGTCAATCTTGCGCAGTACGTTGCGCGTACCTTCGCTGACCGTGTAAAGCCGGTTTTCCGTCAGGTCCAGACGAAAGCCGCGCAGGAGAATATTGCTGAGCACGATCAGGCCAACCAACAGGACTGCCATTACGGCCAGCCCCGAAAGACTGAACAGGTTTTTTTGCCAATTTCTCATCAGTTTGATTTCTTCACGTCGAGAATCACTGCATTTGCAATGAGGAAAAACGTAATCACCAGCACAAAGTACACGAGATCCCGCAGATCGATTACCCCTTTCTTTATCGAGGCAAAGTGCGTGTGAAAACTCAATGAAGCAATTGCATCGACAATGAACTGCGGCACCCAACCCTGCATGACACTCAGTACCTGTGGGTGTCCGATCAGCAGTAACATGAAGCAGAGACTTACGGTCAGTATGAACGCGATTACCTGGTTGCGTGTGACGGCCGATAAACAAGCGCCGATTGCCAAAAACCCGCCAGCCATCAGGAACGAACCGATGTAAGCGGCAAGGATCACCCCGTTGTCCGGATTTCCCAGGTAGTTGACCGTGATCCACAAAGGAAACGTCAACGCCAGCGCGATGCCTGTAAAACACCACGCCGCGAGGTACTTGGCCAACACCGCTTGCCACATCGTCACTGGCAGCGTCATCAGCAGCTCGATCGTACCGATCTTGCGCTCCTCGGCCCACAAGCGCATCGACAGCGCCGGCACCAGAAATAAATAGAGCCAGGGGTGAAATTCAAAGAACGCCGCCAAATCTGCCTGGCCCCTTTCATAAAAGCCACCGATCTGAAAAGTGAATAATCCGGTGAGGGCCAGGAATATGAAAATGAACACGTAGGCTACTGGCGTAGCAAAATAACTACGCAACTCTCTTTTCATGATCACCCAGACTGAGCTCATACCTGTGGCTCCGCGCTTGTGATGTCACGAAATACTTCATCGAGCCGACCACTCTCCAGATGCAGTTCATCCAGCTGCCAGTTGTGTTCGTTGGCCAGTCCGGTTATGCGTGGCAGCAGCAGCGCACCGTCTTTGGGGAATGCGGTAATAGAGTCACCCTCGCCTTCGATGCGACCGATTTGCTGTTGTGAACGCAGGATGTTGCGAACCGATTCTGCGTCAGTTCCCTGGCCAACCCGCAGGGACACAGCATTATGATAACGCGAGCGGGATTCCAGAGCCTGCGGCGTGTCATCCGCCAACAGCTTGCCATTCGCGATGATGATGGCGCGGCTGCAAACCGCGTGCACTTCTTCGAGTATGTGAGTTGAAATAACGATAATCTTGTCCGATGCCATTTTATGGATTAGTTCACGTACTTCGAATTTCTGATTCGGATCCAGGCCGTCAGTCGGCTCGTCGAGAATCAAGACCTGCGGATCGTGGATGATGGCTTGCGCCAGACCAACCCGTCGCTTGAAACCCTTGGACAAAGTGTCGATAGCCTGGTGCATTACCGGCCCTAGATGCAGTCGGTCAATCACGTCGTCCAGCCGTGCCCGACGGGTATTGCCCTTTAGCTGGCGCACGTCGGCAATGAAATCCAGGAACCTGCCACAACTCATCTCCGGGTAGTTCGGCGCGCCTTCAGGCAGATAGCCGATGGCCGACTTGGCGGCGATGGGATCTTTCTGGATATCGAAACCACAGACCGTCGCGGTCCCGCCACTGGGCGTCAGAAACCCGGCGATCATGCGCATTGTTGTGGATTTACCGGCGCCATTCGGGCCCAGAAAACCGAGAACTTCCCCCGGTCCGACCTGGAAGGACAGATTGTCTACGGCGGTCAAACTACCGTAATACTTCGAAAGTCTGGTGGCTTTAATCACTGCTTTTACCGTTGCCGGGCAACAACACCGTGTTCTCGAGGGGGCTTGTTATACCGATGCGAAAAGGGATTTTCAAGGCGGCTGGCGCTTTCGCCGGCAGCGCGCCCAAGTATAATGATTCCCATGACTAAACTACCCGATCTAAAGGCCCGTGAAATCCGCGAGAGTTTTGAATATTTCGACCGCGATCAGAACGGCTATATCGATTTTGACGAATTTACCGAGCTATTGAAAGTTATCTCTCCCGAATCGACGGTACAGCAGGCCGCGGAGGGCTTCTCCATCATCGATACGAATGCCGACGGTCATGTCGATCTGGAGGAATTCATCGAGTGGTGGAGGACTACCTGGTGGGAATACTAGTCGGCCAGCAAAGCGCCGATCATTCGTTCGGCCTGTGCGCCATAACCACCCCCAAACAGGTTGTAGTGATTTAGCACGTGGTAGAGCCGGTATAGCTCCCGCCGCTGCCTGCCCCCAGGTTTATCCGGCAGCTCTTCGCGGTAGGTGGTGTAAAAACTCTGGGGGAACCCGCCGAATAGTGTGGTCATGGCAATATCGGTTTCGGAGTCACCATAGTAAACCGCCGGATCGAATATGACCGGTTGTCCTTTGCAGACACCCCAGTTGCCACCCCAAAGATCGCCATGCAACAGTGCAGGTTCAATAGTTATGCCGGCGAAGAACCGGTCGAGTTGCTCGCACAATTGTGCGCCGCTTTTGGCCAACCGCGCCCCGCCGCGCCGGCTGGCCAATTCGAGCTGAAATCCAAGTCGATGTTGCCCAAAAAACTCTATCCAGTCGTCGGTTTGGGTATTGATCTGTGGCGTGCTGCCAATGGTATTGTCGCGAAACCAGCCAAATGCCTCACTGTGACAGCCGTGCAGCTGTGCCAGCTGCAACCCGAGTAGCCGGCCCGCCTCGTTGTCGGACCGGTCAAACGCTATGTACTCCAGAATCAGGAATGACCAGCTGTTATCGCAACCGCTGCAAATGACTCGTGGCACTCGTATGGAATTGGTCTGCGCTAATTCCTGCAGCCCGGCTGCTTCTGCAGCGAACATCTCGTGCATGGCACTGTCGTTGAATTTGACGAACAACGGACCGATATCGCTGTTCACTCGCCACGCATCATTGATACTGCCCCCGGCAATGGACCGGGCGCTATCAGCCACAATGTCTACGCCTTCTTTGCGCGCTGCGGCGACGGCAGCCTTCCACATATCGCTAGACCTTTGTCAGTCTCTCAGCCTGTTGTCGCAACGCCTGACCAACGCCGAGTTCGTCATACAGGGTATTCAGAGCACGCAAGTCAGGCGTAATCCAGCGCATACTACGCAGCGTTGTCGGCACGGGCGCGTCCAGAGCAATGCCGGTCAGCCTGCGTGACAAACGGGCCAGGTCTTCGTGTTTGGCCAGGCGGTCGCCGAGTTTCTTGGCCCCGCGTACTGCAACCTCCGCGACCATTTCGAGATTGGCATAGACATCATCGAGCGTATCGAAATGCTTTAGCAACGCCACCGCCGTCTTCTGACCGACGCCAGGCACCCCCGGTATGTTATCGACGCTGTCGCCGGCCAATGCAAGCATATCGGCTATTTGCTCGGCACGAACGCCGAAATTCTCTTCGATATCTGCATAGGCGAATCGCTTGTTTGATGCGTAATCCCAATACTCGTCGCCTTCACGTACAAGTTGTGCCAGGTCTTTGTCGCGGGTTACAACGACAAAGTTCTTGCCTTGGCCGCGCAGATTGTCTGCGAGCGTACCGATAATGTCGTCCGCCTCAAACTGTTCGTTGGCGTAACCGCTAACGCCCAGTGCCTCAGTCACGCGCCGACACTGAAGAAATTGCCAGATGAGGTCCTCCGGCGGATCATCGCGATTCGCCTTGTACTGCGGAAAAATTTCATTGCGGAACGACGTATTCAGACTTTCATCGAATGCGACAACAACATGCTCGGGACGAACACGCTCCAGCAAGTCGCCGAGAAACCGTGCATAGCCGTAAACAGCATTGATCAACCGCCCTTCGGAATCGACCATATCCGCTGGTATGGAGTAATACGCTCTGAAGACGTAGACGCTGGCATCGATCAAATAGACCATACCCGGAGCATGCGTCATGCACGGCGCACCGGCAAGCGGGTTTTCCCGGTTGCCTCCTGGTCTGCAGGGTGCGGCTTGTCAGACCGGATGAAATCGCCGGGGGCAACGCAGTAGTCCCGCCAGGGCGGGATCCGGCAAGGCTTCCATTTCACAAATAAGGATTGCAAACTACGGTCATATTCGAAAGAAACACGTCAGCGCACGTTTCATGTTGCAGACCTGCGCTGAGCTTGTGAGCAACCAGTGCTCTGTTCCAAATCAGAATGAGCTTGCGATGTTAGTGGTTTGCCTCGGTATGACCCGTTCCGGTTCGACCCTGCAGTACAACCTGGCAGCGGAAATAGTAGAGAGTACCGACCGGGGGCGCCGGGAAGGCTTCTTTGAGGAAGAAGAGATTGGCGCAATTCGCCCCAAGCTCTTGCGATGGTGTAATGGCGAAGATTTTCATGTGCTAAAGAGCCACAAATGGATACCCCTGGACGGACTGCCTGCGAATCGCGTCCGCTTCCTTTTCGTTCACAGGGATCCGCTTGATGTTGCCAATTCTGCGAAAAAGAAGTGGAATCATACTGTCGAAAAAATAATCGCGTTGATCGACCTCGGTTTTGAGATCTTGCAGCGTCTCGAGAACGATGAGCGTGCCCTGATTCAATACTACGATGAGTTGAGTGCTGACAAAGAGGCTGGCGTAACCGCAATATCAAATCATCTTGGTATTGCAGTAACCGACGAGATTGTAGCCCAGGTCTCGGCGCGCACCGATCGACAGCGTACGAGTGTGGCGATGCAAAAGACCAATGCAAGTTTGCTAAAGTCACTCCTGAACTGGGCCCGGGGTCGCGGTATTACAGTGAAACTGGGGGCAATGCTGCGTGCGTTGCGGCTGCCACCCGAACTTTATTATCGCCTGCGCAGGTTATCGGCAGAATACGACTCCAGGAGCCTGTACCACGCAGACCACATTGCCGTTGATAAGGACTTCGTCCTTTCGGATGAAGAAACCGCGAAACTCAAGAAACGATATAGCCACCTGAAGTGGTATCGACGGACTACCTAGACGCCAAAGTCTATTCCCCGGCAGCGACTTTTTGCAGAATGCGCGCGCGCAAGGGGCTGCGCCTGGGTATATGGGCCAGCAGGTACTCCATCTGATCGGCCAGAACCCGACGGCCTTTGAGGTAAATGTACTCTGCAAAACTGGGCGTGAACGGAACTGCCAGGAGCTTCATTTTGGCTTGTTCCGGTGTACGACCGGCTTTCTGATTATTGCAGTGACGACAGGCAGTAACCACATTGGTCCAGACATCCTTGCCGCCGGAAATCAACGGCGTCACGTGATCTCGTGACAACTTTGACGTCAGAAAATGCTCGCCGCAATACAGACACAAATAAGCATCGCGTTTGAATAGGGTGTGATTGTTCAGCGGCGGTGTGTAGTTGTCTCGTACCTTGCCAAGCACATGGTTATTACCCTGCGTGGCGATAATGGAGTTAACGTCGATGATGCTGCGATGACCGGACCTGGCATTGGTGCCGCCACGCAGGCGATACAAGAGGGACCCACAAGAGTAGGCAACCTGCCGCGTGTGATAAAGACGCACGGCATCGCGGTAGTCGATCCACTCCAGCGGCATGCCGGAGACATCGAGTCGCAGAACCTGCTGTCCGAGATCCATTATCTTTACTCAAAACCGGAAATGACCGGCAAGCCGTAATATTCCTGAAAATCGAGCTAAAAATCAAACAACTAGCTACAAGCAGCGACTATTCGGGTTGGTTAGGGACAGGGTTCAGCAAATATCGTGGTTATGTCACGCCGGAATTACCCGAGCCAGCCCAAGCCACGGCTGGATCAACGCCCGTCGCCGGCAGGGGGTTTGCGTTGTGCCGGTGGCCGCTGCCGCGGCATGTCACGACGTTGTCGTTCGATCTGCTGGCGTCGCCTGTCCTGCATATTGCGCAATACCCGTCGACGCTCTTCAACTGACATGCCCTGGTACTTGTCGCGCAGTGCACGGCGCTCTTCGGCCGACATCTTCTTGAACCGACGGTAGTTATTCTTCAGCTTTTCCTGCTGCGCAGGTGTCAGATCCTGGAAACGCTTGTAACGTTCCCGTATCCGTTTGCGTTGCTCCGGCGTCAGCTTGTTGTTCCAAATATGGAAACGCTCGCGGGCTGCCTTGCGTTGTTGTGGCGTCATCCCGGTCCAGCGCTGCGCGCCGGCGAGCAGTCTTTCACGCTGCTCGTCTGGCATCTCAGCCCAGTGATCAGCATGCCGCTTCAGGATCTGCTGTTCGGCCGGCTCCAGACCCTGCCAGTCCGGTGCCGCGTAGCCTGTCCCGGCCAACGTCAGGCCGCACAGCAACAACAGACAGGCAGCGGGTGAGCTACGTCTATTCATTGTCTTCATCATCTTCATCTTCGTCTTTGTCATCTTCAGTCTCTAAACACAGGTCGTCGCCCGGTAGCCCGCCCTCCGGATCGCAGGTATCGCTCCACGCCTCATCCCATGCCCCGAGAAACTCCAGAAATTCGTCATCCGGCATTTCCTCATCGGCACCGAACACGCCGCCCGGCACAACGAGGCAGGCAACCAGTGTGGCCACTGTGCTAGCCCGCATCGCCCGCCACTTCGAGCCACTCGTAAAACTCCAGGTCTTCGTACAGTTCCAGACTCTCCTCCGCCAGCATAATGTCCATATCAAACTCGCCCTCGCCGGCCACCACGACGGGCAAACTCCGGCCATCTGTCATCGGCTGTACCACCAGGAACGCAGCCAGGGCGGCGACCGCTACACCGGCAGGCAACCACAACCAGGTGCCAGAAGTCGTTTTTGTCTCGGCCGTATCCAATACCAGCCGCCGGCGACGCGCGAGTTCGTCCCGGGTGCGCTGATTGACCTGTCGCGAGCTGGCTGCCAGGGAATTTTTCAAATCGTTTTCGAAACGACTGCTCACGGCCAGTGGTCTCCAAGTAGTGCGCGCAGCGCATGCACGGCGCGCGAATAATGCGTTTTCACGCTGCCTTGCGTGCATCCCATCGCCGTCGCTGTTTCTGCGACGTTGAGTCCTTCGACCATGCGCAACAACAGTGCTTCCTGCTGTCGCGGCGCGAGTGTATTTATCGCGGTGTTGAGTGCTTCCATGGTGCTGTCTATCGCAACTTCCTGATCGGGACGTCGCCCATGCGGGTCCGCGATCGTCGACATCGGTTCCTCGTGCGGCTCATCGTAACGGCTACCCGGCAACCATGTCATGACACGATTGCGCACAGTACTGCGGCGTTGCCAGTCGCGGACACGATTAGTCAGCACCCGGTAAAACAGCGGCTGCCATTCCTCGGCGGGTTTGTGGGCGTAGCGTCGTACCAGTTGCATCATGGCCTCCTGCACCACGTCCAGCGCGTCTTCCCGGTTTCCGAGCCTGTAGAGCGCAATCCGGTACGCTCGAGGCTCGACACCGGCCAGAAAACGATCCAGTTCCGTTCGGTTGTCCAGTCACCCCTCCCCGTCGCGATTGTTGCTCCCCCAAGCCGCACAATACTCGCCCGACGGCAACGACCTATAGTTGCCCGGCGCGGCGGTCGAGTCGCCGGTTGATGCGGTTGCCGCGACGATCCAGTCGGCGTTCTGCGCGATGCCCACGGCGGTCCAGTCTACGGTCGGCACGATCACCCCGACGGTCAAGCCGGTTGGCGGCGCGTGGATTGCCATTCGCATCGGCTCGTCGTGCTGCACGATCCAGACGCCGATCGATCCGGTCGCCGCGCCGGTCGAAGCGATTTTCAACCTGATCACCGCGACGGTCGAGTTTTCTGTCGATCCGGTCGCCGGGACGGTCAAAGCCGGGGCCTGCGTGCGCCGTTGCCGCGCCGGCTGCGAGCAATCCGGCCAGAGTGATGGTCAGTATCCACGTGGTTTTCATCGCTTGACTCCCATTTCCGTTGTCCTAAGGTGGTGTTCACTTTGAATAACGCGGCAGCGGGAAAAACGTTGACACGATTGGTTATGCACAACCTCAGTATTTACAGACCATTACAACATATGCCTCAAAGTTGATATTCGTTGAATTTAGCTAAGCTTTTGTTTCTATTGGAAATATCGGGTAACTCACGATCAGGCCGGCAAAACCGGCCAGCCTGGGCGCGTGCCCCGCAGGGCGCTTTGCCCCAGTCTATCCACAGTGCTATCCACAGCTGCTGTGGAAAACCCGAAGCCCGATGAAGCATTCCGGACCCATTATTCACGTTGCGATCAAGACCCCGATCGATCATTTGTTCGATTATCTCGAACCGACCGCCGCAAGTTCACCGATTCGCGCCGGTACGCGGGTCCGAGTACGGTTTGGCCGTGGTGAAACCGTCGGTGTCGTCGTTGGCGTCAGCGACAAGAGCGAAATAGCGCTAGCGCGACTACGTCCGGTAGTCGAAATTCTCGATAACGATCCGGTTATCGATGAACCTCTGATGCGGCTCCTGTCATGGGCCGCCGCGTACTATCAGCAACCACCAGGCGACGTCTATGCCGCCGCGCTACCAAAACTGTTACGTAGTGGGCGCGCG
>JAOTXR010000172.1 GCA_029862285.1 Gammaproteobacteria bacterium | reverse complement strand
GAATGCTCACTTGCGCCGACAAATCGAACGTTTCGGCGTTGAAGTTTTTGAGATCGCAGATTTTGATGCTGATCGATTCGATCCGAAGCTGATCGGTCCGTTATACATTTCATTCGATCTTGACGCACTTGATCCGGCATTCGCACCAGGCGTTTCCCATCATGAGCCGGGCGGGCTCACCGTGCGGCAGGCGCTGACCATATTGCAGAAACAGCAGGGCGACGTGCTTGGCGCAGATATCGTCGAATATAATCCGAATCGTGATATTAATGATATGACGGGAGCGGTTGCGGCTAAACTGTTGAAAGAGATTGCGGCATTGATGCTCAGGAACTAGTTGCGGGGACGGATTGGCGGGAATGAAGACAAAAAAGAACGCGCTCAGTGTCAGCAAGTTTCTCAACGCTATTGCCGATGATCAAAGACGAAAAGACTGCAAGGCGGTCACGAAGCTGATGCGCGACATCACTGGCGAGGAGCCGAAGATGTGGGGCGCGGCCATGGTCGGTTTTGGAAGTTATCATTACAAATATGCCAGCGGGCGCGAGGGCGATTATTTTGTTTCCGGATTTTCACCACGCAAGCAGGCGCTGACGATCTACATTATGTCCGGGTTTCGAAGCCACGCTTCTCTGCTGAAAAAACTGGGGAAACACAAGACAGCTAAGTCGTGTCTATACATCAAGAAACTCGAGGATATCGATATGAGAGTACTCGAACAGCTCATCACCCGGTCGGTTAAACACATGCGGGACACATATCCCCAGGTTTGAACCCGAGCCACGTCTGTTTGTCAGCCAGCATTCGGCAGTTCAATCAGAGTAAACGCCCGAGGATATCCTGGTAGATCAGGACCAGGCTTTCCAAATCAGCAACACGGACGTGTTCATCAATCTTGTGGATACTGGCATTGACCGGCCCCACTTCGACCACTTCAGTCCCGGTGGGGGCGATAAAGCGGCCATCGCTGGTGCCGCCGGCAGTCGACAGGTCGGTATCGAGGCCGGTTTGTTTACGGATCGAAGCGCATACCGCATCGACGAGATTGCCGTGGGCCGTGAGGAACGGGTGCCCGCCAGTACGCCATTGGATATCGTAGTTCAATTCATGGCGGTCGATTATCGTATGGACGCGTTGTTTGAGTTCTTCAATAGTCACGCTGGTCGAAAATCGAAAATTGAACTGGGCGTTGAGAACACCGGGAACGACGTTATCCGCACCGGTTCCCGCACTCAGGTTGGATACCTGCAAAGTCGTTCGTGGAAAGTGCTCGTTACCTTCATCCCATTGCTCGACACATAGTTGGCTAAGCGCCGGCGCCAGGCGGTGGATGGGGTTGTCCGCCTTGTCCGGGTACGCGATATGACCCTGAACGCCTTTTACTGTCAGTGTGCCGTGTAGCGAGCCACGTCGACCGATTCGCACAGTGTCGCCGAGACTGGCCGCACTGGTCGGTTCGCCGACCAGGCAATAGTCGATCCATTCCTTGCGCCGCGTGAGCGTTTCGATGACCCGCTTGGTGCCGTTCTCGGCCACCCCTTCCTCGTCACTGGTAATCAAGAAAGCAACAGAGCCGGCGTGGTCCGGTTTGGCGTGCAAGAAGGCCTCGGTAGCAACCACCATCGCTGCAAGACTGGCTTTCATGTCTGCCGCGCCGCGGCCATACAGGTTACCGTTGCGCAGGACCGGCTCGAAAGGATCGCTATGCCACTCGTTGAGCGGTCCGGTCGGTACCACATCGGTGTGTCCGGCAAAACACAACACGGGGCTGACATTGCCACGCCGCGCCCATAAATTACTTACATTACCAAACGGCATGTCTTCGATAACGAAACCGAGCGTGTCCAGACGGTCGGCAATAATCTGTTGACAACCGGCATCGTCCGGCGTGATGGATCGCCGCCGGATCAGCTCGCAGCTCAGGTCGTAGACATCGCTCATTTAATATCGCGTAGCAGTTCGTTCAGCCCGACGCGTGCACGCGTTTTTGCATCGACTCGCTTGACGATCACGGCACACGCAAGATTGTAGCGGCCGTTCTCCGAGGGCAGGGAGCCGGGCACCACAACTGCGCCTGTCGGGATTCGGCCATAGCTGACTTCATCACGCTCGCGATCGTAGATGCGGGTACTCTGGCCGATGAACACCCCCATCGAAATCACGGCACCCCGTTCAACAATGACACCCTCGACGACTTCCGAGCGGGCGCCGATAAAACAGTCATCTTCGATTATGGTGGGGTTCGCCTGTACCGGTTCCAGTACTCCGCCAATCCCGGCGCCGCCGGACAAGTGCACGTTCTTGCCGATCTGAGCGCACGAGCCGACGGTCGCCCAGGTGTCGATCATCGTTCCGCTGTCTACGTAAGCACCGACGTTCACGTAGCTCGGCATCAGGACGACGTTGGCAGCAATGTAGGCACCGCGGCGCACGACTGCCGGTGGTACCACCCGGGTACCCTCGGTGCGAAAACGTTTGTCGTCATAATCCGAATACTTCAGTGGGACCTTGTCATAGAAACGGGTATAGCCGGCGTCCATGGTCCGGTTGGGCCAGAGCCTGAATGAGAGCAGCACCGCTTTCTTGAGCCACTGGTTGACCGCCCAGCCGTCATCACCGGGTACCGCCACCCTTTGAGCACCGCTGTCGAGCGCGGCCAGTGCCTGGCCGACCGCATCAATCAGCTCCGGTTGCGCGGTGTCGGGTGTAATCTGGGAACGTTGTTCCCATGCAGAATCAATAAGTTGTTCGATATTACTCATATTGTTTCACAAACTGCTCAGCATACTGACAATGCGCCCGGCGGCTTCGTTGCATTCACCCCTGGCCGCTACCAGCGATATTCGCACACGGCCCTTGCCCGGGTTGCCGTCAGCCGTGTTCCGCGCCAGATAACTGCCGGGTAGTACCAGCACATTTTGCTCGCTATAGAGTCGCGATGCGAAAAGCTCATCGTCAACCGGCACGGCGGCCCATAGATAGAATGCGGCGGTTGGCATGGCGTAGTCCAGCGCTTCGCAGACCCGGTTCCCGGCAGTCGCGAATTTTTCACGGTAAAGGCTGCGGTTTATCGCCACGTGTGCATCGTCATTCCATGCGGCGACACTGGCCAGTTGATGATGCACCGGCATGGCACAACCATGGTAGCTCCGATAGAGTCGAAACCGCCGGATGATCTCCGCATCTCCGGCAACGAAACCAGAACGCAGACCGGGCACACTGGAACGCTTCGATAACGAATGAAAAACAGCGCAATTTTGCAGCTGGTCGCGTCCTTCCAGCAAGCAGGCCTGTAACAACGACGGCGGTGGTTTATCCTCGTCGAAATAGATTTCTGAATAGCATTCGTCACTGGCAATTACAAAATCATAGCGATCTGATAGTTCCAGAATCCGGCGCAGGTAGTTGAGGTCCATAACTGCGCCAGTCGGGTTTCCCGGCGTGCAAACGTAAAGAAGTTGGCAGCGCTCCCACGCCTCAACGGATACTGCATCGAGGTCGGGCAGAAAGTCGTTTTCAGGCAGTGCATTCAAATAGACCGGCTGCGCGCCTGCCAATAACGCCGCACCTTCGTAAATCTGATAGAAGGGGTTTGGCATTAACACCGTGGCATTGCGATCGCGATCGATCACCGCCTGGGCAAAAGCGAACAGGCCTTCGCGAGTTCCAGACAGTGGCAAGACCATGGATTCGGGGTCGATGATTTCATCGCCGATGCCAAAGCGACGCTCCAGCCAGTTGGCACAGGCGGAGCGGAATATTGGTAGTCCGGCTGATTGCGGATAACTGCCCAAATCGCGACTGGCCCGTGTCAGCGCATCCAATACAAATTCGGGGGCGGCGTGTCTGGGCTCACCAATAGAGAGGTTGATAAATGGTAATGAAGCCGGTTGTTTCAGGCCGGCAGTCAAATCATCGAGCCGCGTAAACGGATAAGGGAACAGTTTTTCCAGATCTGGGTTCACTTGGTGCCCAGGATGGCAACCAGTTCTGCGAGGAGTTGCTCACACTGCTCTTTTGCGAGTGCGTGACCTTCGGCATCAGTGATAGAGAAGACGTCCTCGGCGCGTTCGCCCACGGTCGTGATCTTTGCAGTCTCAATGACAATGTCGTGCGCGCGAAATACCTGCCCGATCTGCGACAGCAGGCCGGGGCGATCCCCGGCAGTCAACTCCATGATCGTACGTCGATTGTGGGCATCGTCGCCGAAATTGATCTGTGTTGGCGTCGTAAACATGCGTACCTGGCGCGGTGCCCGCCGGGTTACACCGGGGCTGGCGTCGTCATCCTGGCTGAGCACCCGGCTAATGCCAGCCGTTATCGCGTCTGCGCGATCCGGTTCGATCGTCGCTTCACCGGTTGCCTCTGTGACACGGAACGTCTCGATACTGGCGTTATCAACGCTGCGGCTGATACGCGCATCGATAATGTTGAAGCCCAGTTGATCCAACACCGCGGTAGTCAGGGCAAAAGTGTGCATGCGCCGGGGTGAATATACGAAGACACTGGTGCCGCCACGAGTACCGGCCGGGTCTATTGCGACCAGCGGCGTGGTGGCCGTGTTGTCCGCCATTAGCCGGGTGTGCCAGGCGATCTCTTCCGGCGCATGGCGCAAAAAATATCCCTCGGGGAACCGGTCCCAGACCAGTCGTGCCGCGGTTTGCGTGACGCCGCGTTCCCGGAGCAGGTCCAGCGCCTCGACCTGCGTTTCGTGAATGAGTGTTTCTTTGTCAATCGGGTTGCCCAGGCCGCGACGTAATGCCTGCCGGGTGAGCAGGAACAGCTCTTCGAGCAACGACGCTTTCCATGAATTCCACAATTTCGGATTGGTGCCTGCTACATCTGCCACGGTCAGGACATAGAGATATTCCAGGTGTTGCTCATCGCCGACGCGGGTTGCAAATTCGTGTATGACCTGCGGGTCATCGATGTCCTTTTTCTGCGCCGTTACCGACAGGATAAGGTGATTTCGCACCAACCAGGCGACCAGTCGCGCCTCGTATTCGCTTAGGCCATGGTCCAGACAGAAGTTCTCGGCATCGGTAGCACCCAGCTCCGAGTGATCGCCGCCGCGACCTTTGGCGATGTCATGAAATAGAGCTGCCAGGTAGGCCAATTCCGGCTTGGCCAGCCCCTGCATGGTTTGCGCACAGTGTGGGTAGCCGGGATCGGGTTGGTCAATGGCGAAGCCGCGGAGATTGCGCAGCACAAATAGTGTGTGTGCATCAACGGTATACGTGTGGAATAAATCGTATTGCATGCGCCCGACTATCTGGCCAAACGCTGGCAGATAGCGACCGAGTACACCGTAGGCATTCATACGTTGCAAAGCAGTCGTCACAAAACGATCGGCGCGCAGGATTTCCACAAACATCGCTTTGTGATGCGGGTTACTGCGGAAGTCGTCGTCGATCAGTCGTCGTGAGTCACGCAGCTGGCGAATCGTATTCGCGCTAACGCCACGCAGAGACGCATCGGACTGGAGTAACTGAAATATTTCGAGCAAAGCAGACGGGCAGCTTGCGAAAGTATC
>JAOTXR010000171.1 GCA_029862285.1 Gammaproteobacteria bacterium | reverse complement strand
GGCGGAAAAACCCTGCCTCTGTCGGCGCTGAATAACATCACGCTGCATGACGGAACGCTGTTTTTCCGCATGTCTGATGGTGTTGTAACCCGTATTGAAGCGACGCGCTAAGACCGCGTCAAATACTACAGATTTTTTTTAAGAGGCAACGCAAATGTTGAGTAAATTGCAAAAACTTCGGTACGCTGCACTGGGAGCCTGCCTGGGCGCACTCGCCGGCCAGCCGGTCCTGGCCGACGATACCGAAATCTTCACCGGTCATTCGCTCGATGCGGGACAGGCCAATGTGCTGTTCATTATTGATACGTCCGGCAGCATGGGTTCGACAGTCGATTGGGAGCTTCCCTACGACGTGGCGGAAGCCTATGACGGCGACTGCGATCCCAACCAGATCTACTGGGCTCCAGAGGGAGACAGCGCCCCGGATTGCGGCGTTGACGACTGGGTATATGACACAGCATTTGTTTGCCGCCAAGCCTCGACCGCGCTGTCGACTTCCGGTTTTTATACCGATCGCTTTGCCCAATACAAGGCCGACAAAGAAGAATGGAACGATCTCGCCAATAATCACGACTGGATGGTCGAATGCGAGGCCGATACCGGTCGTCACGGCGACGGCTCCAGTAACATCCACGTATACGCTGCAGAAGACATCGACGCGCCGTTTTCTACCGACCCGGAGGGACCGAACAACATCGACTGGGTCGCGAACTATAAGGGCTACACGGCTTACGCCGGTAACTACCTGAACTATATAAACGATCCCAGTAACTACATTCTAAATCGGCTGGATGTGGTCAAGATCGTCGGCCGAAACACGCTGAGCGCGGTTAGTGGCATAAACGTCGGCATGATGCGGTTTGACAGCTATGGCAGTGGTGGCCAGGTGACCCGTGCCATGGCGCCGATCGATGGCGAGTTTACACCGCTGACGGGAGCTTTGGACGACTATGCCCATGGTGGCAGCACACCGTTATCCGAAACCATGTTTGAGGCAACCCAATACCTGATGGGTGGAGAGGTTGTTTATGGCGACACTGCAAGAGGCAATTTTGGCAGCCTGGAGCCAAGCGTCGATGACGCAACCAGCGGCACCAATTACGTCAGTCCGATTGCGAACCAGTGTCAGAAGAACTTTGTCGTGTTGCTGACCGACGGTGAACCGACCTCCGACACCGACGCAGATACCAAAATTTCCGAACTGCCCGGTTTTAGCGATGCCACGGGCCAGACCGTCTGTGTCGGTAATTGCCTCGATGAATTGGCCGCTTACGTACACAACCATGACCTCCACGGCACTCTGGACGGCGACCAGAACGTTGATGTGTTCACCATTGGCTTCCACACCGACCAGCAGTTACTGGAGGATACGGCAACCCGTGGTGGCGGCATTTATTACAAAGCCGACAGCGCCGAGGAGCTGACAACTGCTTTCACCGAGATTCTCGACAACATCATTGAGCGTGACACCACGTTCACCGCACCGGCAGTTGCCGTTAATACCTTCAACCGTCTGACCCACCGCGATGAACTGTTTATCTCGATGTTCCGCCCGAGCAACAATCCGCATTGGCCGGGTAACCTGAAGCGCTACCGACTGGACAACACCGGTGGCGAAAAGTCGATCTACGACGCAACAAACCGTCCCGCAATCAACCCGGCTACGGGCACCTTCTACGAAGATGCCAAGAGCTACTGGACCATCGGCGAACCGGATGGCTACGACACCACACTGGGTGGTTTTTCCAGCCGACTGCATGCCAATCGTAATGTCTATACCGTAACTAGTGGCGCGACCGCGGGCATTCTGCTCTCGACCGAAGCCAACCGGGTACACGAAGATAATACGGCGCTCACCGAAGCCATGCTGGGCGTGAGTGCTGCGGAGCGGACCGGCCTGATTCGCTGGGCCCGTGGTGTCGATGACGCCGGCGAATCGCTCAAGATACTGGGCGATCCGCTGCACAGCAGACCTATCGTGCTGTCGTATGGTGGATCAGTGGCCAACCCGGATCTGACGCTGTTTTATGCCACCAACGACGGCTACTTCCACGCCATCGACCCAATGGCCGAACCAACCGAAGATATGGAAGTGTTTTCGTTCATCCCACAGGAATTGTTGCCCCGATTGGAGAGCCTGCGTGCCAATAACCGCAACAATCCACCGAAGTTTTATGGCCTGGACGGCCCGATGAGTTACCTGATTTATGGCGACAATGGCAACCGGGTTGTCGATGCCGGCGAACGTGCCTTCATTTATCTCGGCATGCGCCGGGGTGGCAGAAACTACTACGCGATCGAAGTAACCGACCGCGATAACCCCAAACTTGCCTGGACTATCAGGGGCGGCACGGGACAGTTTTCAGAACTCGGTCAGACCTGGTCAGAATTGACACCGGCCAGGGTCAAGATCGACGGTTCGGCGCGTGATGTGCTGGTCTTTGGTGGCGGTTACGACACCCGACAGGATGCCGCCGGTGGCAATGTCGATGACCGCAGCGGCCGTGCCGTTTACATGGTCGATGCTCTGACCGGCAACCTGTTGTGGTGGGCCTCCCACAAAGGTGACAACCCGAGTGCCGATCTTCCGCTTGGTCACATGAAGAACAGCATACCTTCCGATTTGCGGGTGATCGACATCAACGGCGACCACCTCCATGATCGCATTTACGTTGGCGATATGTCCGGCCAGATGTGGCGTTTCGATATCCACAATGAAACCGCGACCAATATGGCCAGTCTGGTAACCGGTGGCGAAATAGCCGACATCGGTACGGGCGGCGATTCCGGCAATCGTCGTATCTATTACCCGCCCAGTGTGGCACTGGTCGCCGATGAGCACCTCGGTAGTTTCCTGGCGGTGTCCTTTGGTACCGGTCACCGGGCCAATCCGCTCGGCACTTCCGGCAAGACAGTTACCGATCGCTTCTACATGCTGCGCGATCCCTACGTCTTTTCGCCTGCACTTGATAACGATGGCGATCCAACTTACGCAACTGCCAAAGATAATGACTTCTATGATGTGACCAGTGACCTGACGCCTTCGACGGCAGATCTCAACGGTCACGATGGCTGGCGCATTACCCTGGATCATGAGGAGAAAGTACTGGCCAAGTCGCTGACGGCGGACGAGCGTATCTTCTTCACCTCTTATCTGCCCGAGGCACCGGACTCGCTGACCTGCAATCCGACCGGCGCGCTGGGTACGGCACGCGCCTATTCGGTGGCGATCGGCACTGGCGAACCTGAACCGTTCGACGAACCGGACGATCCGGACGATCCGGATGATCCGGGCCCCGACGGCGGACCATGTAACGGCCGCTGTGTCCCGACCCAGGGTCCGATTCCACCGGAGCCGGTACTGGTGTTTACTGAGCCAGAGCCCTGCCCGGTCGGCCAGACCTGCGCTGCCGACCCTTGTGAGGGCATTGCAGACGTTGCCATGGTGATCGGTACCGAATTGAAGGATCCGTCAATCTGCACGGCACCGGTACGCACCTACTGGTACGCCGACGGCGATAACTAAACCGGAGATACCGCCCTCCCTGACCGGCGGGCGGTAACTTTCCTGACAGAGGATTCAAAATGCAAAAGTCGCAACGAGGCGTAACGCTGATCGAACTGGCCATAACAGTTACGATTATCTCGATCCTGGCTGTTATCGCCGTACCCAGTTATCAGAAACATATGCGCCGCTCGCACCGTACGGATGCGATGTCAGCACTGATGCGTATCTCGGCGGAACAGGAAAAATACTATTTTCAGAACAGCCGTTATGCGACCACGGCCGAACTGGGTAACCCGGGCACAGAACACGGCTGGTACACGCTTGCAGTGACAGCGAACGATGCCGACACCTTTACCGCAACGGCAACCGCCGGCACCGGCTCGCCGCAATTAGCGGATCTGAACTGTCGTACGTTTCAGATCACGTCAACCGGCATCCGCACGGCCATCGACTCCGCCGATGCCGATGCCGACGACTGCTGGCGCTGATCGGGGCGCCATTCCAAACAACCGGCATCATCTGACGATGACGCCGGCTTCCCATTGCTCTAATATCGTGCGCTCTTCAAGGAGTGCACACAATGAATTGGCAATTTTTGCGGCACGCCGCCGTATCGCTAATGACGGCCCTCCTGCCGACCATGGCGCTGGCTGACGCTGATCGTCCAAAAATCGGGCTGGTGCTCAGTGGTGGCGGCGCCCGTGGTGCGGCCCATGTGGGCGTGCTCAGGGTGCTGGAGGAGCTGCGTGTACCGGTCGATGTCATTACCGGCACCAGCATGGGTGCAGTAATCGGCGGCCTCTATGCGATGGGTTACGACGCAGACTATCTGACTGAGCTAATCGACCGCATCGACTGGAATGACAACCTGGTCGATGAACCAGAACGCTCAGCGCTGTCGTTCAGACGCAAACAGGACGACCGCAATTCGCTTATAGATTTCGAGCTGGGTCTCGGACCCCAGGGAGTGGAACTCCCGCGTGGCCTGGTTCAGGGTCAGAAGCTGAATCTGATGCTGAAAGCGGAGACGCTCCCTGTCGAACACATCGACGATTTCGATAACCTGCATATACCATTTCGAGCGATCGCCACTGATGTGGAATCAGGCAAGGCTGTGGCATTGGGCGACGGCGACCTGGCCACTGCGATGCGTGCCAGCATGGCCGTGCCGGGGGCCTTTGCACCGGTCGACTACCAGGGTCGTTTGTTGATCGATGGTGGTGTCTCGAACAATTTGCCCATCGACGTGGCTCGTTCGATGGGCGCCGAACTCCTGATTGTTGTCGATATCCAGTTCCCGCTACTGAGCCGTGACGAAATGCGCTCGGCACTCGATATCACCGGTCAGCTGCTCACGATACTGGTCGTTCGCGAATCAAACGCCCAGCTTTCCACGCTCAGTGAGCGCGATGTTGTCATCGTTCCCGACCTGGGCAAGATGGGCTCAACTGAATTCGCCCTGGCCCCGCTTGCTGTTGTTGTAGGGGAAGAGAGCGCTCTGCAGCAACGCGCCTCGCTATCGAAACTCGGAGTGTCTGAAGACGCCTATGCCATGTACGCATCGCAACGCCGAATCAGACATGACACGCCGCAAATCGATTACATCCGAGTCTCCGGCAGCGGCTCGATCAGTGAGACCAGGCTGATTCGTCAACTGGATGTAGAGCCGGGGCCACTGGACTTACAACAACTCGATGCCGGCATCAATCGCCTCTACGGTCTGGATGGGTTTGAGTTGGTCGACTATGAACTCGAACAGGAGGGCGGGCGTACCGGACTGGCGGTGACCGCTACCGACAAGTCATGGGGACCCAACTATCTCAATCTCGGCGCCAGGCTCCTGGACGATCTCGAAGGCACGAGCCGCTACACGCTCGCCGCGCGCTATACGCGAACGGCAATCAACAGGCGCGGCGCGGAATGGCGCAATGATCTGCAGGTGGGTACCAATCCACGCTTGTTCAGTGAATTCTATCAGCCGCTGGACCGGAACTGGCTGTATTTTGTGGCGCCACAGATCGACGTACAACGCTA
>JAOTXR010000170.1 GCA_029862285.1 Gammaproteobacteria bacterium | reverse complement strand
TTCGACAATGCCTTGAGTGGCGAGATGTACAACACGCGGGTCTCGTCAGGCAGCCCGCGTTCCAGACCTTCGCGCACCAGATCATCGATCGCGGACAGGAATGCCGCCAGCGTCTTGCCAGAACCGGTGGGTGCGGCGAGCAAGGTGTGCCGGCGCAGACCGATATGTGGCCAGGCGCGTTGCTGCACGTCGGTTGGCCGGCCCAGCGTTTCGCTGAACCATTCTGCGACGGCAGGGTGAAAGCTCTCGAGGCTCATCCCCAGAGCATAGCGCATACTGGGTGGATATACAGTAGGCAAGCGTGCCTCGGAGCATGTCCGCAGCGGGTATAGTGACGGCGACCAGTTGCAGGGGGATCGATATGAACTGGAAGATCATTGTGTTAGGCGGACTGGCGCTTTACGTAGCCCAGTTCATCGTTGCCATGGCGGTCACCGGCCCGGTGATTCACGAACGCATCCTGGACGCTGATTACAAGCAGACCACCGAGTACTGGCGACCCGAGCTGACCCAGGAGCCACCGGATATGGCGGCCCTGATGCCGATGTGGATTTTCAACGGCGTTATTGGCTCATTTGTGCTTGCGGCGCTGTACGCGTGGTTGCGCCCGGCCTTCGGTGGTGCGGCATGGCAAAAGGGTCTGAGTTTTGGAATCGTGGTGACGCTGTTTACAGCGATGTATCACCTGGCCTTGTCCGGCGTGTTTAACTTGCCCGGCAAGATCTGGTTCTGGTGGACCATCGACATGCTGGTACTCGCTGTCGTGGGCGGGATTGTGCTCGCTTTGGTTGCCGAAAAACTCGTTCCTGAATAATTAAAGGGGTCGAACCGCAGTTTTGCACGGGGTTTCAGGCGGGGCCAACGGCATCAGGCGCGGAAATACTGCTTCGGCGCCTATAATAGATAATGTTGTTGTTTCTACCGGCCCCGGTGCGCGGCGTAATCGGGTTTGTGCTGTTTGCCCTGAACCTGATGTTCTGGATTATCCCGTTTTACGTCGTCGCGATACTCAAGCTGTTGATCCCCGTAACCCGCTGGCGTCAGCTTTGCGTTCGCTGGCTCGAGGCAATCGGTGAGGTCTGGATTGACGTTAACGGTCTGCTCGAGCGAGCGCTGCACGGGGGCGACTGGGACATCGTCGGCATTGACGGGCTGCGTCGCCGTGACTGGTACCTGGTCAGCAGTAACCATCAGAGCTGGGTCGATGTATTCGTCCTGCAACGAGTGTTCAATCGACGCATTCCGTTCTTGAAATTTTTTATCAAGAAACAATTGATATGGGTGCCGTTGCTCGGGTTGGCCTGGTGGGCGCTGGGTTTGCCTTTCATGCAGCGTCATTCCCGGGAGACGTTGGAAAAAAACCCGGAACTGCGCGGTCAGGACCTGGAAACCACGCGCCGGGCCTGTGAGCATTTCAGCCAGGTGCCTACAGCGTTGATCAATTTCATGGAAGGCACGCGCTTCAGCGAGGCAAAACGCGAGCAGCAGCAGTCACCTTACCGACATCTGCTCAATCCCAAGGCGGGCGGTATTGCGTTCGCGTTGTCGGCAATGGGTGAAAAGATGCACAGGCTGCTGGATGTGACGATTGTCTACCCAAAACCTAACCCGACGTTTTGGGATCTATTATCCGGTGCATTGCCAAACATCACCGTGCACGTTCGCCAGGAGGAAATTCCCCCAGCATTTATTGGCGGCGATTACCTCAACGACGAAGAATTTCGTGAGCGTTTCCAGACCTGGATACGCGAGCTGTGGCAGGACAAGGACGAGCTCATGGATGAGCTGGCTGTAGCCTGGATGAATCGTGGGAGTGACCCTGCCGCGATTCCATGAATCGCTGCATATACCACCGACTGAAAGGCAAAGACGCCGTTCGCATGTTGCGCCTACAAGTCGTGATTGAGCTTGCGCAGAGAGTAGTTGATATGGCCGGGCGGAAAATCCGGTAACTGTCCCCACACCTCGTAGCCGCACTTCAGGTAAAATTCCAGGGCCTGGAAGTCAGTGGTACCGAGATGAAAACCGACCACGTTGTACTCTCGCGCAAGGTCTTCAATTTTAGTCATCAGTTGGCTGCCGACGCCATGGCTGCGGTGGTCTTCGTGTACCCAAAGCATCTCGACATAAAGCCAACCCCAGGTCACCTCACCGGTTGCACCGCCGACGATATTGCTATTTTCGTCGCGTACATAGACCGCAATATGTTGATGGGGTAGTTTGTCTCCGGCCTGGGCGCGATTGTAAGCACGCAGATGTTTGCGTATGTATGCAACATCATCATCGGCGGGCGATTCGCTGGATTCGTATTTCAGGGTCACTGTGAATCCAGCACGGCGCTTGCACGCATGAGCCCGGCAATGGATTTTCCGTCGCGTATTTTTCCGGTCTGGGCCCACTTCAGAGCGTCTTGCCACTCGACCCAGTGAACTTCCAGAACCTCGTCTGTATCGGGCCTGGCTGCGACAAACTGCAAGCCACGGGCCAGCCAAAGTTGCACGACTTCGGAAAAAACCCCGGGAGAACTCACGATATCCCCAAGCGACTCCCATTCGGAAGCCTGCACACCGGCTTCGTCCTGCAGCTCGCGTTGTGCTGTTGCCAGCGGTGGTTCTTTATTGTCGATCTTCCCCGCCGGCAGCTCCCACAAATAGCCACCCGCGATATGCCGGTACTGATGCAACAGACAAACCCGGTTGTGCTCATCGATGGCGACTACTGCGGCGCCACCGGGATGGGTGACAATTTCCATTTCCAGCTCGGTGCCGTTGGGTAGCGTGACGGTCTCGATGTCCAGGTCGACGATACGTCCGGCATAAATTTTGCGGTGCCGGCCTGACATCAGTCGCTGGCACCACGCAACAGGTTGGCCGGTGCATACTGATCGGTGAGCACGCGTGCCTTGGGGCGCCAGTCACTGCCACGGTCCAGCGACAGGATACGTTCCAGATCAATGCTGAATCGTGCCAGATCGGCATCGACGCGATTGATGTTGGTCCTCAGCCAGTCGCCTGGCGGCAGGCCATTTTTTCCGGCAACCACGATCCGGTTGCCGTGACGGCGTCGTAAATTGAGAAACTCGCCAAACACACTTGCGTAAGTCGCCGACTCACTGTTGTACAGGCGGCTGGAAGAAAAAGTATTCGCGACCAGTACGCCATCGTCGGTCAGCAATTCCTGGCACTCCTGCAGGAACTCACGGGTCATCATGTGTTCGGGGATATAGTCGCCGTTGAACGCATCGATAATGATGTAGTCGTAGCGTTCGTCGTTGCGTGTCGCGCGCCGGGTAAAGACACGGCCATCGCGCACGTAGACCCGGGTACCTTCGCGGTCGGTGAAACCGAAGTAGTCCCGGGCGACTCGAACCACAGCGGGATCGATCTCGACGGCATCAATGCTTATATCGGGGAATAACTGAGCGAAAATGCCGGCAATAGTACCGCCACCCAGTCCCAGCAGGAGCACCCGCTTTGGTGCCGGGTTTAGCATCAGGCCGCCGAACATCATCGGAGTGTATGGCAACACGAGATTATCGGAATCCGCTGTGTCGATGCAGGTCTGACGGCTCTCACGCCGTTTGACCGTAAAACGCAGGCAGCGAACATTGTCTTGTTCGACAACCGCGATATTGCGGTAGAGCGATTTCTCGGTATGTAATGTGATCTCGGCGCTTGCGATGCCGCAGAGAACTAGCAGTATGACAAACCCGGTCAGTTTCATTGAAAAAGCGGTTCCCGGCGGCCGGCACCAACAGCAACCAGACCACACAGGACCAGCGTTGTGACGATTGCGACCAGAATCTGATTGACCTCGAAGTACAAAACCAGATAGAACGACGTTAACAAGGTTCCCAGGGCGCTGCCGATAGTCGACACGAAATAGAGCTTACCGGCGATATGTCCGCTCTGGTCCTTGTGTTCGACCAACAGCCGTACTGCATAAGGCGAAATCATGCCTAATGCGATCGTCGGTACAAAAAACAGCACCATTGAGGCCAACAGCGACCCATAGCGCGGGTCATCCACGTATTCGAACACCAGATCCATCAACAGGTTCCCTGCCAGCAGCAGGGGCAGCACCGCAGCTGCGGATACCAGGAATAACGAGCCGAAGCGCTTCAGCGAGGGATTGCGTAGCGAGTAGCGGCCACCCAGCAGGTAGCCGATTGAAAGTGCCAGCATGAACACTGTGATCAGGCTGCCCCAAACGTAAATGCTGCTGCCAAAATAGGGCGCGAGTATGCGTCCGCCCAGCAACTCGATTGACATGATGCTAAAGCCACCGCAAAAAACGAGTAAAAATAACAATCCGGGAGTCATCTTTCCAAGCCCTGGCTGATCTGACGCGAACATTATCATGTAGGCAGGGCTCTGGCCCATTGGCACCCGGGCTAACACATGTGCTACACAGGACCGGGATGATCAGAGACTATGACAATTATTCGCCGCAGCTGGGCGAGCGGGTTTATGTCGATGAGTGTGCGCGGGTCATCGGTCGCGTGCGCTGTGGTGATAATGTTTCGTTCTGGCCGATGGCCGTTGCCCGTGGCGACGTCAACGAAATTGTGATTGGTACGGACACCAACATTCAGGATGGCAGTGTCCTGCATGTCACGCATGACGGTCGTTACTCGCCGGGTGGTGTTCCGTTGTTGATAGGCGCCGAAGTCACCGTTGGTCACGGCGTGATTCTGCATGCGTGTAACATCGGCGATCGTTGTCTGATCGGCATGGGTGCGATAGTCATGGACAGGGCGGTGCTGGATGCTGAAGTGATGCTCGGTGCCGGCAGCCTGGTACCGCCGGGCAAGCGACTGGAGTCGCGTTTCTTATATCGCGGTAGTCCGGCCCGGCGGGTGCGTGCGTTGAGCGATGAGGAGATCGACCAGTTGGCTTATTCTGCGCAGCATTACGTGAGACTGAAGAACCGTTATCTCGCGCAAGAAGGGGTCGAACCGACAATTCCATGAGGGCGCAAGGGTTGCAAGAAGGGGTCGAACCGCCATTTCCGCACGCGCGGCGAGCCTGGAAGCCGGTATTTGTCTGCAGCTCCAAAGAAAGTCGCGGCAACAAACAACCGTCTTCTCTCTCGCCGCAATCGCGGCCCGGTGCTACGCGACTCAAGGACGTCCTGTCCAACTGCCGTTGCCGCGCGATCAGAATGGTCGCGATGCTATCAGTGGTGCGGTGTCCGGCCACTTGCCTCGCCAGATATAAAAAGACTCCGCCGCCTGTTCGACCAGCATACCCCATCCGTCGTGTGTAGAAGCGGCACCATTCGCGCGGGCCCAGGCAACAAATGGTGTCTCGTCCGGTCCGTACGTCAGGTCGTAGCAACAGGCACCACGCGCAATGGCGTCATCGACAGGCGAAGCATCATGGATTAGCCCCGCCGCCGCCGCGTGAATAACCAGGTCGAAGTCCGCCGGCAGGTTTTCGATCCGGCAGGCGCTGAAGTTGCCGAAACCGGAGAAGCTTTCCGCCAGCGCCACCGCCTTGGTATGGGTGCGGTTAGCGATAACCAGAGTTTTGGTTTGCTGC
>JAOTXR010000169.1 GCA_029862285.1 Gammaproteobacteria bacterium | reverse complement strand
GGCGGCGTGGGCATACTGACAATCATGACCATCGCCGTGCGTGAGCGCACGCCCGAAATAGGCCTGTTGCGGTCACTGGGCGCACGCCGCGGTCAGGTGCTCGGTTTGTTCCTGGGAGAAGCCGTACTCTTGTCGGCCATTGGTGGTGTCGCCGGCTTGATCCTCGGTGCCGGTGGCGCATTCCTGCTGCATGCCGCGATGCCGGCGCTGCCGGTACACACGCCCCTGCAGTTCGTACTGATTGCCGAGGTAGTCGCTATACTGATCGGCCTGATCGCCGGCGTGGCGCCGGCTCAGCGTGCGGCGCGGCTCGAACCGCTCGACGCGCTACGGGAAGGTTGAAGGCTGGCGGTCCTGCTCGTTACGCATGCTTCGAAGACCCCGCCTCGATGAGCGCATGCGCATAATACGCAGTCTTCGTCTTGCCGATAACAACCGGCTCGGGCATGACACAAAATAGAATGTGACCAGAGTCACGGCGGCGTCCGGGGCACCCCGATAGGCTGGCGCAATCCATCACCGCAAGCCGGGGGCGGGCCCGCATACGTGTGGCCCGGGACCGCGGCGGCGGACTGGCGAGGCGCTGAAAACCCCCGTGACGGAATCATCCGAAAACACCTCTGCTGAAGCCGCCGCAACCGAGGCGCCGCAGCCGGAAACTATAACGGCAACGACTGCAGCAGCAGAGGCGCTGGCGCAATCCATGCGCGACTGGTTACCTGAGCACTGCAAGACACTACCGGGAGTCTCGCGGGCCATCACTGTTGTTGCGGATGCGGACAGCCACAACTACAGGATCGCTGCCACCTGGCCGGCAGATTTTCCCGGAACGCCGGAAATGTTAGCGATGGCCGACATCGGGTTTACCGGTCGCAGCGAGGCAAAACGAATCAAGACAGAATCGGGCGTCGTTGACCGGATAGTAATGCCGGTTTCTAACCAAGGGAGATTCCTGGGTGCACTGGTAGTCGAGGCCGACGGTCTCAATTCGCAAAAACGTAAGAACCTGTACGCGACAATAAATGGCAATCCACCGAAGCGAACCTCGCCGGAAGAAGCGGCCGGGCACCGGCTGGCGATCGTGCTCGATCTGCTGGCCGCTTGTCTCAATACGGAGCGGGCCCATTCGGCCGCTTTGAACCTGGTAATGGAACTGGCAATGCGTACTGGTTGCGACCGAGTCAGTTACGGGCGTATCAATCGTCGCGGCCAACTTAGAATAGCAGCGATTTCCGATAGCACGGACATCGCTGAACGCTGCACCCTGGTGCGTACCATCGAGACTGCGATGGGTGAAGCTATTGACCAGGGCAATACCATTGTCTTTCCCCGCAGTGACAACTCAATGATTGTCGATAACGGACACCTGGAACTGAGCCAAATGCAGGGCGATTCGCATGTGCTTACTGTTCCGCTGATAGACAGGAACCGCCTGGTCGGCGCAATTACGCTGGAGCGTCGCGGCACGACGCCACTCGGCGCCGGCATTATCGAACTATGCGAGACACTCGCGGCCGTTGCCGGGCCACTGCTCGAACTTAAACACCGCGATAACCAGCCACTACTCCAAAGACTGGCCGATTCCGTGCGCAGACGCGGTCGGACCACAGCTTAGCGTCCTGAAGCTCACTTCTTTGCGTGTGATCCAAGACCCTGAGAGTCACCTCCGCAAAGTGCGTATTGCAGAGGTGACCCCCGAAATCTCCCGAACTAGTTAGCCAGTGCCGACGGTCCCGGCGGCAGCAGGAACAAGCTCTTCATGATGCCCACGTCGGCAAAGTCCACCCAGCCATCGTTATTCAGATCGCCCAATGGGGTAGCCGTCTCGAACATATCGCGCATTATCCCGAGATCAAAGTAATTGACGTAGTTGTCCTGATTGAAGTCGGCATCGCAGGCATTGCCATAACCGTCATTGTCGGTATCAGTCTGATCCGAATTTTGACGCAACGTACAGTTATCATTGTTGTCACTGACACCGTCGTCATCGCTATCGGCGGCCACATTGACCACGACCTCGGCCACTGCTTCCCGGCTGCCGGGATTGCTAAGTACACTGAACACCTGGTGCACGATCGCGCCCTCTGCACCTTCGACCACCCGAACCTGATAATCGAGCGTCTTCGGGCTGATATCGGGCCCGACAAGGTCGTAACAGATCATCAGGCCATCGCTGAGCTGTCCCTGGTACTGACTGCCGGCCGACCCGTCCTGGTTTTCCACACCGGTGGTTGAGTCGCTCCAGTCACCGACGATGTTGTCGTAGGTGAGCACCAGTTCAAACTCGTTGGGTCTATCGTCGATTACGCCGTTGACGATCAGCTCGAAGTCGATACGATCACTCGTCGAGCCTGCCGGCCAGGGTTGCATGTCATCGAATTCGACAATGCTCAGGTTGGGTCCCGGCGCCGTAACGGTTACACCGCTGTTTCCGGCTTCATCGTAAACGATCTCCAGATCCTTCCAGGCAAACGCGATCATGTCGTTGGGCTCGGCCGGGTTCGGGATATCCGTGTTTTGCCAGGGTGTGGTGCCCAGACCCGAAGCAAACACGCCAAAACCGTCATCGGTAATGGTAAAGCCGCTGTTGGCCAAATTGTAGAATGGCAGATTCTGCCCTTCGAAGATCAGGAACGAAACGGAATCGCCGGAAATCGACGGATCGGCATCGATGCCGAATGACTCCAGATCGACATAGCCACCGAAGCCGGTGTCACAGGCCGCATTATAAAGCGGATCCGCGGTGTCCACTCCGGGACCGTTGATAGCCGGCACGTAGGCGTGCGGAACGGTCGACAACGACGGATTATCCAGTGACCAGAACAACATGCCATTGATGAAGACAAGCTCACCCTCGCCGGCACTCGCGGAATCCGGCACCAGTTCAAAGCCTTCCGGTATGACCGCGTCGATGGTGTACGCGAGGTCTTCCGGTGTCAGGTTTGCGTCGACTTCGATATGCATATCCACGACATCGCCGACCACAACGTGACTCGCCGAGGCGCTGACCCGCACATCGTCTTCAATTCGTTCCAGTTCGACGGGAATGATCGCAAGCGAGCTGCCTTCGGCAGCGACATCGATTACGCCAAGCCTTCTGTCCCCGACAGCCAGACTTTCAAGACCCCAGCCAACCCGAATCTGCCACTCTTCGCCGGCGTTGATTACTGCGGGTGGCTCAACGTAAAAATTGCCGTCGCTGGGAGCAGCAGAGAATACGGTCAACTCGGTACTATCGACCGGCTCCGCGCTCGCTTCGAAAGCGACGACTGCCACCCAGAAACTTCCGCCCTGCGCCACGACCGGGCCGGACAGCGAACACGACTCGACATCGGCGGGGTTGCCACTCTCGCACAACACCTCGTCCTCCGTTATCTGGCTGTCCCCGTTGTTGTCGCGCCCGACGAACAAATCGACGTCCGGCGCGGTGCTGTTTGCTGTCGACGCGGAAAAAAGTATTGAACCGGGGGCGACATCATAGAAACTGACATCGACGCCGGTCGGCGTGAACGGGCTGAATTCGCCACCGTTGTCACCTTCGATCATAACCGTAGTGATGGCGGGTATGGCCAGACCGAACGGTGTGAGGCTCAGATCGATCAGCTCCGCGGTCGTGAAACCACCGACCAGCAGCGTGCCGGCATCGCGTCTCACATTCAGCTTGATGTCGTCGGGCAGGACACCTGCCGTCGGCTGCACAGCGACCGGCATCGACTGTGACGCGATTGCGCCGTTGTCCGGTGTGAGATTTACCCAGCCAAATGCCCATTCGTCAAACAGCAGTCGCTGCACGTCGGCAGTGACGGTAATCGTCTGGGTCTCACCTTCACTCAGCGTAAAACTCGCTGGTGAGATCTCGATTCCCAGATCGACTGAACCCTCTCCGCCGGCCGTCCAGGTGCCGCTGGTCGTTGCGCGTACAGTGCGTTCCCAGGTGCAGATTTCCAGACATTCGCCATTGGCAAAGGCCGGCAGGTTCAACGTAGTCGGATCACCACCGACCGCCGGGTTGGCGGCCTGAAAGTTTACCGTAGTCTCGTGCATCACGAGTCCCGCATTGGCCGCCAGATCAACCTGGATGCGGCCACCGCCCATCGCGAAAGCGGTCGCGGGCAATCCGTCTTCGGCCTGCGTCATGTCGCGCTGGCCGGTGCTTACCAGGGCAGAATGAATTTCAGCAGCACTCCAACCCGGGTGGACCTGACGCAACAACGCGCCGGCACCCACTACATGTGGAGCAGCCCCGGAGCTGCCGCTTAGCGAAGCGTATTCAATTGGCGTGGCGTACGCCGAATAAATATCGACACCCGGTGCGGCGACGCTCGGGCTGATGATGTCCGGCACAAGGCCATTGGGTCCACGGCTGCTAAACCCGCCGACCACATCCGCCAGGTTAAGATCGATAATTGGCGTTGATGCAGTAATCCGGCCCATGTGCCCGGTACCTGTGGCCAGCCAGTCGCGCAACGGGTCACCGTACTGTTGTTCTATCAGTATCGCCGGGACGACATACGGAATATCAGAAAGATCCCCCGCAGACGTTGCCGTGTTTGCAATAATGACGGCACCGGCACCGCCGTCGAAAGCACTCTGCGCCTTGTCGACCAGTGCGAATGCGCCACGATCACATAAGACTATTGCAGCATTGAAGGTGCCGGGCGCAAATTCACCGAGCGGGCACAGCGGATCACCAAAATCGCCGGCATACACAATCGGCGCGGGCCCATAGCCGCCCGTTGCACCGCGACCCGGAAAATCACCGGGCGGTGTCGTGTCGCCACCGGTCAGTTCGACAACCATTTTTTCTGACCAGCCACGTTGATGGGTGCTGGCCGCGGCCGATGTCAGCCAGGGCGCATTCGCCGGCGAACCGATGGTGCCTGCGCCCGGTCCGCTCTGGCCCACTGACGTGGCGACGAATATGCCGGCGTCACGGGAACCGAGTAAAGCGAGGCTATCAGCGTCGTTCCACGGATCGTCCGGCCCGCCACCGATGGAATAATTGATCGCATCCACCCCGTCGGCCGTCGCGGCATCGATTGCCGCGATCAGATCGGCACCCTGGCAACCGCCCTCGCCACAGGCCAGGTAAGCGACGATATTCGCGTGTGGCGCCACACCGCTGATCTGATCGAAAACAATACCCGTGGGGCTGCCACCGACATCGACAAACGGTACGTCGAGAATCAGGTTACCGCCGGCGACACCAGCGGTGTGTGAGCCATGGCCGTTCGAGTCTTCGGCGTTGGTCTGGCCGGCACCCGGCAACGCCATCGTGCCGATCAGCTTGTTGTTGCACAATTCGGGCTGACCGCCATTTGGATTCGTAACCGAATCGAACGGTGCACAGTCCCGCAAAAACACACCGTCACCGAGCGGGTTTGTGTGCACAAAGCCATCACCGGGGCTGACCTCGGCAAAAGACGGATGATCGGTATTGATACCGGTATCGATGATACCGATCAGCACACCCTCGCCTCTCGCCTCTAGACCAGCAGTCGCAGATCCATCCCAGACAGGGGGCGCGCCGATAAGATCGACGCTGTTCGCCGTATTGAGCTGTCG
>JAOTXR010000168.1 GCA_029862285.1 Gammaproteobacteria bacterium | reverse complement strand
CCGGTCAGCGGCAAAGAATCGCAAAGTACACAGGTCTACAGCATGGACGATCTGGACAATTACCGGCCGTTTATCGAAACCGTTCAGCAGTATTGCGAAATCCAGTCCGTGCCCGCCTCTGCCGCCATCGCCGAATACGCACCGGGACAATTCGAGATCAACCTCGCGCACAAGAACGATCCCGTTGGCGCCTGTGATGACGCGATATTTCTGAAGCGCATAATCAAACTAGCCGCCAGGACCCAGAACACAATGGCCAGTTTTATGGCCAAGCCAATGATGGACCAGACCGGCTCCGGGACTCATATCCATGTCAGTATTTGCGACGCCAAGGGCGACAACCGATTTGCCAGAAGCCCCGACGAACTGAAACATGCAGTAGGCGGCCTTCAAGTCAGCATGTCAGAGGGAATGCTGCTGTTTGCACCACACGCTAATTCCTACCGTCGCTTTCAGAAAAATGCCTATGTGCCCCTCAGTCCGACCTGGGGTCATAACAACCGTACCGTTGCCTTACGTATCCCTGCCGGACCGGAACATGCGCGCCGTATCGAACATCGAGTCGCCGGCGCCGATGCCAACCCCTATCTCGTAGTAGCCGGTGTGCTTGCCGGGATCCTGCATGGCTACCGGGAATCCAGCGTGCCCGATGCACCTATCGATGGCGATGCAGCCGTCCAGCGCGAAGCCAGCCTGCCAAGTGACTGGCTGACGGCGATAGAAGAATTTTCGGGTAGCCCCTGGGCCGAACAATACCTGGGATTGGAATTCCGCGAGTTGTACTCCACGATAAAGCGTTCCGAATACGCAGCATTCCAAAGCCACATCACGCCGCTGGATATTCAATGGTACCTGCAATTGGTTTGATGCCAGGACGCTCAACCCGGTGACGACAAAGCCTCCGTTGTCGGGTTTTCGGGTGCTCGATTTAAGCCGGGTGCTGGCCGGCCCCTGGGCCACTCAGGTGTTGGCCGATCTGGGAGCTGAGGTGATCAAGATCGAGCGACCACAGACCGGTGACGACACCCGTCACTGGGGTCCGCCCTATTTGCGTGACAAAGAGGGTCGCGAAACAGATACCGCGGCGTATTACTTGGCGATGAACCGCGGCAAGGCCTCGGTCACTGTAGATCTGCGAAGCACCGCAGGTCAGTCCATTATTCGCGGGCTCGCAAAAAAAAGTGACGTTCTGATCGAGAACTTCAAGGTCGATGGGTTGAAAAAATACGGCCTGGACTACGCAATGCTGGCGCCATTGAACCCGAAGCTGGTCTATTGCTCCATCACAGGATTCGGTCAAACCGGTCCGTACCGACATCGGCCAGGTTATGACTTGCTGATCCAGGGTATGGGCGGATTGATGAGTGTGACCGGCGATAAGAATGGCGCGCCACAGAAAACCGGCATACCGGTTGCCGATGTGGGCGCCGGACTCTACGCGGTCATCGCGATTCAGGCTGCACTACTCGAGCGAGCCCGTTCCGGCCGGGGTCAGTACATCGATCTGTCGTTACTCGATGTGCAAACGGCCATGTTGGCCAACCAGGCAGCAAGCTATCTCGCGGGCGACGTAATCCCCGGTCGCCTCGGCACCGAACATCCCAGCATCACGCCCTATCAGGTATTCGAGACCGCCGATGGCCACATCATTCTGGCAGTGGGAAATGACCGGCAATTTGCAAGATTTGCAGAGCTTGCAGGGGTGCCTGAGCTGGCCCAAAACCCGCTTTTTTCAACCAACGAGCTACGGGTACGCAATCGACGCCCGCTTTGCACCGCAGTCGCGGAGTTCATGCGACAGGACAGCAGCGCCGGCTGGCTGAAGCGCCTGGAAGCGGCCGCAATACCTTCCGGGCCCATTAATAATATTGCGGAAGTATTTGATAATCCTCAGGTCAAACAACGAGGAATGCGCCTGACACTGAGCCACCCACAGGTCGGTACCGTCGATCTGGTTGGCAACCCGGTGAATTTCAGCCGCACGCCAACCCGGGCCGAGACGGCTCCACCGGCTCTGGGTGCCGACACAGAGAAAGTACTCGTAGAGTTGCTTGGCTATGACCAGGACACCGTCCGCACCCTGCGCCGCGACGGCGTGATCTAAAACCGACCGGGTATCACCTGGGCGGTTGCTGACCATCTAGTCCCACCGAGTCACCACCTTCCAGCTTTCCTTGAGCCGACTTCTGACGTACCCGCCAACTATTCTTCAGATGCGATATCAGAATCTATCGAGCATCGCGTAGTAAGCGAGACCGACAACCATTCCGGGCCAGCGCAACCACGTACCACCGGGAAACGTCCGCGTCGGCAGGTTTGCCATTACGTCGAAACGTTCAGCCGTGCCCGCCACGGCTTCGGCCAGCAGTTTGCCGGCGAAGCTTGCGGTGGGTACACCGTGACCCGAATAACCCTGGGCGAAAAAAATGTTGTCGGCAAGCCGCCCAAAACTGGGCAGGCGGTTCATCGTAATGGCCAGTGTGCCGCCCCAGGCATAATCAATCCGTGTCTGTTTGAGCTGCGGGTAAACACGTAGCATGTACTTGCGGACAAACTGCTTGAGATCGCGTGGGAAACGCTTCGTGTAGGTCTCGCCGCCGCCAAACAGCAAACGATTGTCGCCGGAAAGTTTCCAGTAGTTGATGACAAACAACGTGTCCTGAACCGCCACATCGTCACGTATGAGCTCTGTCGCCAGTGAATCGGACAAAGGCTCGGTGGCCAAAACGAAATTATTGATCGGCATGATCTTGCCGGCCATGCCGCCGTTGAGCCTCTCCAGGTAACCATTGCAACCGACGACCAGATATTTTGCGCGGACAGTGCCCGCATCGGTACGAATCGTGACTGTGGAGCCGTTACTGAATGACTGGACCCGGCTGCGTTCAAAGATACGCGCACCCGCACTTTCTGCGGCCGTTGCCAGTCCCAGCACATAGTTCAACGGGTGCAGATGGGCCGCCTGGGTATCGAGCAATCCGGCAAAATATTTTTCCGAACCGAGCATCCTGTCTGTTTCCTGCTTATCGACGAAATGCGTGTGCTCGTAGCTATAGTGCTGCAGCAGGTGAGTTCCGGTACGGCGCAGATCATCGACATGACCGGGTTTTGCCGCGACATGCAGAATGCCCTGCTTGAGATCGCAATCGATGTTGTGCCGGGCAATGAGATCCTTGACCAGATCCAGCGCTTCCAGACTGAGTTGCCAACAAATCCGTGCCACGCCCTTATCGACTATGGCTTCCAGATCCTGTTGCGCCTTGCGCTGACCGACACCGACGTGGCCGCCATTGCGGCCCGAAGCACCCCAGCCGATTCGCTCCGCCTCCAGCAAGACGACCTTGTAGCCACGTTCGGCCAGATGCAGAGCGGCAGAGGTCCCAGTGAACCCGCCACCGATTACGCAGACATCTGCCTCCACCTCGCCGGCGACTGCCGGCCGGACCGGGCCGGTATTGGCCGTGGCTAAATAGTAAGAATCGATGTATCCGCTGGTCACGATGCCTATAATACCAGTCACCCTAAATATTGCGGTTTATCCAATGAAAGATTGCACCAGGTTCTATATCAACGGCGAATGGGTTGAACCGCACTCCACGGCGACGCTCGACGTAATCAATCCTGCCGACGAGACACCGATTGCCACAATCGCGCTCGGGGATGCAACCGACATAGATCGTGCGGTAAAAGCGGCACGGGATGCTTTTGCAAGCTATTCGCAAACGACTCGTGAACAACGACTCAAACTGCTCGGTCGGATACTGGAGGTCTACGACGCACGCTATGACGAAATGGCGCGGACAATCTCGGACGAAATGGGCGCGCCAACGAGGCTTGCGGTGCGCTCCCAGGCTGCCTGCGGCAAAGGACACTTGTTTCATGCCATCAAAGCGCTTAAAGACTATAAGTTTGAGGAACGTGTTGGCGAGAGCATGGTGCTGCGGGAACCGATCGGTGTCTGTGGCTTTATTACGCCGTGGAACTGGCCGATTAACCAGATCGCCTGCAAGGTCGCGCCGGCACTGGCGACCGGCTGTACCATGGTGCTAAAACCCAGCGAGATCGCACCGTTGTCCGGTTATCTGTTCACCGAAATGCTGCACGAAGCCGGGGTTCCGGCAGGCGTGTACAACATGGTTAACGGGGATGGACCCGGTGCCGGTGCACCGTTGTCTTCGCATCCGGAAGTCGACATGGTTTCATTCACCGGTTCCACACGGGCCGGGATACTGGTTGCCAAAGCAGCCGCCGATACCGTCAAACGGGTCGCACAGGAGCTCGGTGGCAAGTCGCCAAACATTATTCTCGACGATGCCGATCTGGAAAAAGCAGTGACCTACGGCGTGAAGGAGTGTTTTTCCAACACCGGCCAGTCATGCAATGCCCCCAGCCGTATGTTGGTCCCACGCAACCGTATGTCCGAAGCGGCCGAAACCGCCGGCCGCGTCGCCGACAGTATCAAGCCCGGTGACCCCAAAGCCGATGACACCCGTATGGGGCCGGTAGTGAGCCAGACACAATACGACAAGATCCAGCGGCTTATTCAGCAGGCGCTGAACGAGAAAACCGAACTGGTCACCGGCGGGCCGGGCAAACCCAAAGGTCTGGAAACCGGTTATTACGTGCGCCCGACCGTGTTTACTAATGTCTCCAATGATATGACCATTGCTCGCGAGGAAGTGTTCGGGCCGGTCCTTGCAATTATTCCTTACGACAATGAGGCCGACGCGATACGCATAGCAAACGATACGGTTTACGGCCTGTCCGGTTATATTCAATCGGGCGACCTGGAACGGGCGCGACGGGTTGCCGCGCAGATGCGAACCGGAATGGTGCATATCAATGGTGCCGATGGGGATTTCGAAGCGCCTTTCGGCGGCTACAAGCAGTCAGGCAATGGCCGCGAATGGGGTGCTTATGCCTTCGAGGATTTTCTAGAGACCAAGGCGGTCATGGGCTACGACAAGACGGCTTGATATCAGCCAGCAGCCGTCCGGCCGGAAAGATACGTGCGCATCTTAAGCTAGAGCCGTTGCTGCCGTTCGGCAACGCGAATGGCAATTTCACCGAGGAACAGCAGCGCCAGCGCGCCGAGCAGTACCGGCCACTGTATGCCCTCACCCGGCGTGTAGACAAACAGTAGTATCGAAAAACCAAGAATTCCAAAACAGACATACGCCAGAAGACGAGCCACTATCGGCCCCCCGGGAATCTGAAATGGTCGCGGGTGTTGCGGATCAGAAATCCGCATCTTCACGAATGCGAGCATCATTCCCAGATACGGCAACAAAAATATCACCGCGCTGAAGGCGAACAACGACCAGAACAGTTCTTCTTTCGAACCGGCCAGGAAGCCGTATAGCAGTAACACTGCCGTACCGACAAGTCCCATTGTAATTGCCGCACCTATGGGTGTACCGCGACGACCCTCAATTGCGAACAGCCGCGGCAGTTCTTTCTCCTGCCCTGCCTCTGCCGCGGCTCGATTGCAGCCGAGTGTCCAGGTGACGCCGTTGGAAAAAAAACTGAACAGTGCAAAGATTCCAAGGACCAGTGCTGCGTTGCGTC
>JAOTXR010000167.1 GCA_029862285.1 Gammaproteobacteria bacterium | reverse complement strand
TCTTGCCACCATCCCGGCGACGATGAAATACCAGTGTGAACAGCCAACCGACGAATAAACCAACTACGAGCCCCATGCCCGCTATTACCCAGAAATCAGCGGAACTCAGATCGTACATTCCTACCTCGACCCCGAAACCAAAGGCATCATTATGACGCCAGTCGCATCCTAGACTACCGCGCCCTATCATTCTTAACAATGAACGACGCGGGCGATTTGCGGTGCTAATCTCCGCCAGGGACCACTAGAGACATCCATGAAACGGCAGGAAACGGAACAACTGGCCCAACAACTCGAAACGCACGATGATTTCCGCGTCGTGCGCCGTCTGCGTGCCCGCAGTCGTTACCGGCCCACGCCGGAAGATACCGACACAGTGCGCCAGGGGCTCTTTGTGGACCTTGAAACGACCGGTCTCGATCCGGCTACCGATGCGATCATTCAGATTGCGCTGTTGCCATTTGAGTTCACAGTGGATGGTCTGGTGTGCACAGTCGCCGACGGTTACGAGGAATTCGACGATCCCGGGCGACCTATTCCTGACAACATCCGCAAACTGACCGGTATTTCAGACGATGATGTCCGCGGTCGCGCCATTGACTGGACACGGGTCGAGACTATGGCCGACCGTGCCGACCTGATCGTGGCTCACAACGCCGGCTTTGACCGGCGTTTTCTGGAGGCACGCTGCCAGGTCTTTGCGCAAAAGGCATGGGGTTGCTCGATGCGCGAAATCCCCTGGCGCGACGAGGGACTGGAAAGCCCGAAACAAGAATACCTCGCCTATCGCTTTGGCTTTTTTTATGACGGCCATAACGCAGCCGCGGATTGCCTGGCCGGTATCCACCTGCTGGCGCAGGAACTGCCACAAAGCGGTCGGCCGGCCCTGGCTGCACTACTTGAAAACGCCCGCCGCACCACCTACCGGCTATGGGCTGTCAATGCGCCTTTTGAGGCAAAATCGCTACTCAAGGCACGTGGCTATTTCTGGAATTCCGGCGAAGACGGGCGCCAGCGGGCCTGGTATATCGATGCTGATGAGGAACGCTGCGAGCAAGAACAGAAATATCTGCAGAATGAGATCTATAAACGTGACATACAGCTGCCGATAGATAAGATAACCTGCTTCAACCGCTATTCTGACCGGATATAAATTGGACGAAACACGCTCTGTCACCGGATCTCGCAGCGAATCGCTGGAGCTGAGCCACTACAAACCCGGCGAGGCATACGAGGGCCTCGACGCCTCGGTGCGTCCGCTCGGTAGCCTCGAGCTGCTGTCGCAACAGGAAGTAAATGAACTACGCGACATGAGTCGTGAGGGTCTGTACGACATGTTCCGGCGTTGCGCGCTCGCGGTCTTGAATTGTGGTGTGCATATCGACGATGCCCGCGTGGTTCTCGACCAGCATCGTAATTTCGATATCAAGGTCGTGCAGCAGGAACGTGGACTAAAACTCGAACTGAAAAATGCACCGCGCAGCGCGTTCGTCGATGGGCGCATGATCAAGGGTATCCAGGAACATCTCTTCGCCGTCCTTCGTGATGTGCTGTATATGAACCGCGAACTGCGCGAACGCAGCCAGTTCGACCTCACGGATTCGGCAGACATTACTAATGCGGTCTTCCATATCCTGCGCAACTCAGACGTACTGCGGACCCGCATCGAACCGGACCTGGCCGTGTGTTGGGGCGGGCATTCGATCAGCCGTCATGAATATGACTACACAAAGGACGTCGGCTACGAAATGGGATTGCGCGGACTCAATGCAATAACCGGATGCGGTCCTGGCGCCATGAAAGGCCCGATGAAAGGCGCAACGATCGGTCACGCCAAACAACGCATCCGCAGAGGCCGGTATATCGGCATTTCCGAACCCGGCATCATCGCAGCTGAATCGCCCAACCCCATTGTCAATCACCTGGTAATAATGCCGGACATCGAAAAACGCCTCGAGGCTTTTGTCCGCGCCGGCCATGCGATTGTCGTTTTTCCGGGCGGCGTCGGTACCGCTGAAGAAATCCTTTATATACTGGGAATTCTGCTACATCCGGAGAACAAGGATGTACCGATGCCACTGATCTTTACCGGACCGGCCAGTGCCGCCGCCTACTTCCGCACACTGGACAAGTTCATCGGTGCGACGCTGGGCGAGCAGGCGCGCTCATTGTACGAAATTATCACGGACAATCCGTCTGAAGTCGCGCGCAAGGTACGCCAGGGCATTCAGGACGTTCAGGATTATCGCCTGCAAACCAGCGACGCATATTATTTTAACTGGGTGTTAAAGATAGAGCCCGAGTTTCAGCTACCGTTCGATCCGACGCACGAGAACATGGCGGGTCTGGACTTGTCGCAGAATCGCGAAACCTATGAACTCGCAGCCGACCTGCGACGCGCATTCTCAGGAATAGTCGCCGGCAACGTTAAAGACAACGGCATTCGCACGATCGAAAAACACGGCCCCTTTGTCTTGTCCGGCGACAAAAAAGTAATGCAGTCAATGGATCAGTTGCTGGCTTCTTTTGTTGCGCAGAACCGGATGAAGCTGGCCGGTGGCGAATACAAGCCCTGCTACCGACTGAAGGCCTAGGCCTCCTCCTGACGCAAATCTCGCCAAACGAACGCCGCCGCTAGCGGTCTGTCACGATTCCATCAAACGATGGTGCGCAAGTGCCTGCTCGAGCAACGGAGCTGCTTCTTTGGGGCGGCCCTGAGCCAGTCGAATTCGTCCCAGCCGATGTAACAGCTTGGGGTGAAACGGGTGGGCATCCAGACACCGCAATAGCACGTCCGATGCATCATCCAGCATGCGCCATGAAACAAGTCGTTCGGAAATCTCCAGTGCCGAATTTATCTTCATACTTCCCTTCCCTTGGCATCGCAAACACACTTAGAAAAACACACCCCGATTCTAGGTAATGAAATGTTACAAACTGTGCGATATGCGTCACATAAATGCCGCCAAATACGGGCGAAAGTGTGACGTAGTTCACAAAAAAGCAGCGGTTGTGCGGTTATTTCTTCTCTACCACCACGCAGTGGCGGAATTCACTGTCAGATAACAGGCGCCGCGCCCACACTACTTGATTTGCCGCAACCTGCACATAAAAACCGTGATCGACACCGGCGATCGACACGTGACCGGCACGCATGAGATCCAGCACCTCGATGCCATTGTCGCGCAGCAACGCGCTCATCAATACGTACTGGCCGATGTCGGTGGAATAGGCAATGCGCTTGAACATGACCTAGCTACGCTCCGATCCCCACCACGCGATGCCCAGTGCCAGCGCGAACGGCAGCAATCGCTCAGCAACATCGCCAGGCGTGTCCGGCACCCAGTACAACACGAGGGTCAGGACAAAACCCGCCAGCATGCTGCCCAGCAAGGCGCCGGAGGAAATCCGGAAACCCGCCAATCGCAACAATACGATCGGACCAAAGGCTGACCCCACGGCATGCCAGGCAAAGAGAACCCGTTTGAATATTGTCTCCGGCGCCAGCAAGGCAACTGCTACTGCTGCAATACTGAGCACCGTCACGACAATGCGGGTACTCAGGAGATCCGGTTTCGCTGCACCACCTGCCACTCGCCAGTCATAACCGACCGATGACGCTGCGACCAGCAGCTGGCTGTCGGCGGTCGACATGATTGCAGATAAAATAGCCGCGATCATTACGCCGGCAATGACCGGCGGGAAAAGTTGATCCGACAGTACAAAGAAAACCTGCTCGCCGGCCTCGAGCTCATTGACCAGAACCCGTCCGCACAGTCCAAGCAATAGCATCCCCGCATACACGACAACAGCCCAGGCAACAGCAATCACACGTGCTTTTCCCAGCGCCTGGTCGTCACGCAATGCCATGAAGCGATTAACGACATGCGGTTGACCGGGGTAGCCCATGCCGATGCCAAGCAAGCCGACGACAAAGCCCAGCGCGGCAATACCTGTGTACTTGCCCGTCGGCGACAGCGCTATCACATCGCTGCTCCCGGCAAGCCCTGCCAGCAACGCGCCGAATCCGCCAACCGCGATAAGGGCTGCCACCGGCAATAACACCGCCGTTAACGCCATAAGAATACCTTGCAAAGTATCAGTGACGCTGACCGCCCAAAAACCACCGAGGAGTGTGTACAGCAAGACGATGCCGGCGCCTACTAACACCGACACCTGCATTGACAAACCAAAAGTACTGGCAAAAGCATCGCCGGCAGCCTGGAACTGCGCTGCGACATAGAACATGAAAGAAAACAAGATTATTGCCGTAGCCAGACGCAGAATTGTCGCTCGCGCCGGACTGTCGCCGGCAATAAATTCCGGCAGTGTAATTGCGCCACTGCGACGGGCAGCAGGCATTAATCGTGGCGCCACCCACATCCAGTTAAGCAAAAACCCACCGACGGTTGCGGGAAATAGCCACAACGCCGAAATCCCCCAGGCAAAAGCCGCGCCGCTGACACCAAGCAGAGTCCAGGCAGAAGAGGAACTTGCCGACGCGCTGATTGCTGCAACCACCGGCCCCAGTTGCCGCCCACCCAGAAAAAAATCTGTATTGTCGCGGGTGCGCCGCTGCGCCCACAAACCAATCGCAATCAGCGCGACTTTGTACAGGATCAGCGTAAGCAGAATTATCTGGTACTTGCTCATCGCTGCCGACCATAGCAGACACTTGATCCCTGCGCATACGACCTTTAACGTCAAAATATGACAGCAAACCGCTGGCAGTTCTGGATCGATCGTGGTGGCACATTTACCGACGTGGTTGCCCGGGCACCCGACGGCCGATTAGTCAGTCGCAAGTTACTGTCCGAAAACAGTCGGCAGTACCAGGATGCGGCCGTTGCCGGGATACGCGAAATACTCAATGTCGAATCCGACGCAGCAATTCCCTCATCAAAGATCGACGCGATAAAGATGGGCACCACGATTGCTACCAATGCGTTGCTCGAACGCAATGGTGACCCGACAGTTCTCGTCACGACCCGCGGCTTTGGCGATGCACTACGCATCGGCTACCAAAATCGGCCGGATATTTTTGCACGGCAGATCCGGTTGCCGGAGTTACTTCATACCGCAGTAGTCGAGGTGGACGAACGGGTTACTGCCGAGGGAGACATCCTCTGCCCGCTGAATCAGCAGGCTCTGGCACAACAACTCATGGAACAGCGCGAACGCGGGTTCGAGGCCGCGGCAATAGTTTTCATGCATGCCTGGCGTTATCCGGCGCATGAACGACAGGCGGCGGAAATCGCCCGCGACTGTGGCTTTAGCCAAGTCTCGGTCTCCCACGAAGTCGGCCCCCTGATCAAACTGGTTGGTCGCGGCGATACGACCGTCGTCGACGCCTACTTGTCGCCGCTCATCAGCCGCTATGTTGCCCAGGTCGGCGCAGCGATCGGAACGACAGACACATCAGACTGGTCACGCCTGATGTTCATGCAAAGCAACGGCGGGCTGACCGATGCCCATCACTTCCGCGGCAAGGATGCCATCTTGTCGGGTCCCGCCGGCGGTGTAGTCGGCATGGCCAAGACGGCAGCGATGTCCGGTCATTGCCGGGTCATCGGTTTCGACATGGGTGGCACTTCAACTGATGTCTCGTTGTATCGCGACAATTAT